>CAJBPC010000408.1 GCA_903957405.1 uncultured bacterium
CGCCCCTCAGTGAGCATCGCATCATTCTTGCCGCCACCATAGGTCGTATCAGCGGTGTTGATGTTTTTGCGACACACCTGGTTCAGGCCCTGCTGTCCCGCGGACTGAATGCAGAGATCTTAGTGACACGTCCCGATGAAAAAGTGCCCGACCCCATGCCATTTCCAGCGCACATACCCGTGCGTACCCTTGCCGTGGGACCCGGGACCAGTTGGAAAAAACGATGGGCGCTGCTAAGGCATACTCTGATAGAAAACGGTCCCTGCATCTACATTCCCAATTATGACTGGTACCATTCCGGTATATGCGGCACCCTTCCGGAAACGGTAAAGGTTCTTGGCATTGCCCACAGTGACGACCCCGCCCACTATGCCCACTGCTTGAAGCTCGGGTCTACCTGGAACGGGATAGTCGCTGTGAGCAGCGTGATTGCCGATCATTTAAAGGCCCTAGACCCTACACTGGCAGACCGACTTTACACCATTCCTTACGGGGTGGACCTGCCTTGCTCTTCTGGGTTGGCACCACGAACGCATCAGGCGCCCTTGCGGTTGCTCTACGCGGGTCGCTTGATTCGTTACCAGAAGCGGATATTTGACCTGCTCTGCATACTTGATGCTCTGGCCAAACGGAATGTACCTGTAGAACTTATCGTCGTCGGCAGTGGCCCTGATGAGCGGGAGTTTCTCCAGGCCTCGGCCCAGGCACTGGTGAGTGGCCGGATTCGCTTCATGGGTAGCATGGCTAACCACCATGTGCAAACGCTGATGGCCGAGGCTGATGTTTTCTTGTTGCCTTCTGCTTTTGAAGGGTTGCCCGTGAGCCTATTGGAGGCCATGGCACATGGTACCGTACCCGTGGTCGCCCACTGCCGCAGTGGGGTCGATGAGGTCATACGCCCTGGCGAAAATGGCTTCTTAGTACCCGTAGGCGATATCGAGGGCTTTGCTGACCACATTGCCCATCTCCACGAAAACCCTCAAAGGTTGGCGAAGATGGCACAGTCAGCCCGGCAGACCATTGAGAAGGGAGGTTTTACCATTCCTGACATGACAGAGTCCTATGTACAGGTAATGGAGCGGATAGTTGCCAAGCCGTTCTGCCGTCCGGTCACAGGCATACTTCCCCCAGAGCATATACGAGGACTGCGGTCCTGGCTGCCACCAGAGCTTCCTAGTCCAACGATGGCGATCCATAGTCTTAGAACGCGCGTAGCACAAACCTTAAAAAGGCTGGCCTCCCATTGATAGCAGAACATGAAATCCCTATGACTCCGATCTCTTGCCATATGACCAGTCAGGGAGCCCACCCATCGGCTTTGAGCAGAAGTGTCCCTATATCCCGTTCATCATCAATCCTTAAACTCCATCAAGATGCCCATGTCAAAACTTCGTACTTTCAAAGATGAGGATCTGCAGGAAGCCTTCTCAAGGAATGGCTACGTGGTGATCGATCTGGCTGAGCCGGCAGAAATGACGCAATTAGCTGAAGACTATCGAACCCTATATCCTGACAACCAGGATGGCTGCGTATTTTCATGTCATGATAGTGATTTCGATCGGCAGTCACAGGCGCAAAGCCTGGTGCGTCAAGTGATAGAAAAAAAGGCATCTGTTTTTTTGGATGCTTACAGGTTCGTCAGTACTTCTTTTGTTGTCAAATTCCCTGGTGAACGAGGTGTCATTCCTCCACACACTGACTACACCTTTGTTGACGACAAGCACTACGCTGCCGTGGCCATATGGACCCCTCTGACGGAAACCACTGCCGCGGCAGGACGATTACACGTGATGCCGGGTTCTCATCTGTACACGCCGCTCTGTGGGTCAAATCTTTTCAGGAAGTATGATGGCATCGAAATCTCCAGCATGACGGAGATCGAACTGGAGCTCGGTCAGGCTGTCTGCTATGACCTGCGAACCATTCACGGCTCCCCTGCCAACACATCATTGGCTCCTCGGGTTGCCGTGAATTGTGTCATGATCCCAAATCAAGCCGACCTCTGGCATGTAACACGTGAAAATCAGGAAATTCTGATCTATGCCGTCGACAATGATTTTTACAGTAGACTACATTTTGATGGTACGATCACTTCAAATCTATTAAAGAATTATAGAGTAATTCATTCAGAACCATATGAGTCAGAACCATCTGAAGATGAGGCCCACAAGCAAAATGTCCAACCCCTTGGCATAGTGCAAAGGCTGATGAAGCGGTTAGGCATAGGGGGGCAAAGAAAGTGAGGCGTTTTCAAATAATGATTTCAGTCTGAAAGGGACCATTCCCATACGATGCCTTCGCCCACGGATCTGAAGTACATGAGATTGGACCTGGACACCTTGTTCGAAGACCGCTGGCGGCCACCTTCGGATTTGGTGGAAATCGCTTCCATCGAACAGTGATTCCCATATTTTTTAGTCCATGATCCATTCCAGCCGCCGGCATCATGGTTGGGCCATCCCTGTTGGTGACGGGCCTCATCGGATATATCTTCACCCTCCCGGAACCCAGGCTTGCACAAAAAGGCATCGGCTGAAGCCTGGATGAAAAGGGGAGATCCGGTATTTCTCCGGTTCATCGCAGTGGTTAGTATACGGAAAGCCGTCGTATCAAGACCTCAGCGAAAAAAAATAACGTTACAGTACAAACGAATAAGCCATGGACCGAATCCTTTGACGCATCCTGCCCACGTTCATCTCCAGGTTGCGTATGGTGTCGTTCGTCAGCCCTCGTGAGGCGATGTAAGGATCTTTGACATGGGTGTCCCTTGTCCGGCAATTTTTCGTCCTTGCCGCTTTATTCCCGCCCAGATCGAATGCCAGGCTGAAAAAGAACGCGTTGGACAAGGGATTCCGGATCACGACGGTGCCGGAAGGGATGCGGTATGTGAAGTTGAAGTGGAAGGCGCTGTATCTGATGCCGGCGACCTGCCGTCTGCCCGACAAACCATCGGCGAGCAACCCGATGGAACCCATGCATCGTGCACCCTGCCATGGCTTTTTGAGCGGTCGGATTTCGGACATTCGATTTTATTCGGTAAATTCATCCGATAAAATTTCAATCATGGGTTTCCACATCAATAAGAAAACGGCTGAAAAAAATGCCGCAAATACGAAAAACAATAAGCAAAGCGGCAATTCTAAATTCCTTTCCAAGGGAAGCACCAAGTCAGCTGGTGCGGTCAAGAAGCCGATCAAGACCGGCGGAACCCGCGGCAGCTAAGGATTGCAGAAAATATCCCGGTGTCGCATAGCTATGGCTTTTTCGAAGGCAAGGCGAGAAGTTTCCTGCCCTCACCCCCCCCCACGGATTTCATCTGTCGGGCATCGATTTATCCCGTAAAGGAATCCTCAGCGTCATATTCCGCGATGCCCTGTCTGCAGAAAGGCTGGAAGAGGGGATGCCTGTTGTCATTTTTACATAAATGGACGAACCTCCTGCTTGCAAAACGAGTAGGCTCCAAAGTCGCTTGCATGCCGTCTACTTCGGCAATGCATGGAAACACGCTCCGTCCCTCATCCCGAATGATGTGAGGGGCGGGGCATCGTCATCCATGGACAGCGCAATCATCATTTGAGCGCATTGTCAAGTGTCATTTCTGTGCGCGTCATTTTCCCTTGGGTGTTCACGCCTTCCAGGACGATATGAAATTTATTGCTGACATCATTGTTGTAGAACTGCACCCTGAAGCGTGGACTGGTCTTGCTCGTGATGACGTACGGGTTCCAGTACA
>CAJBPC010000409.1 GCA_903957405.1 uncultured bacterium
ACACTGCACGCCAAGAAGCCGGTCCGCAAAGACGTTGACAAGGTGGAACTGCGGCAGATGCCCCAAAAGGACCTGGATGCGTACCGGGCGAGTCCTGCATTCACATACAGCCATCCACCTGCCGTGAATAGGAGCCTTTGGGATTCCATCCTGTCGTGGCTCTGGCAGAAATGGAATGATCTGACACAGTACCGGGGCATCCGTGAAGGGTTGAAGGTGCTGCAATGGGTACTCCCGATCGCTTTGTTGCTGTACGCAGTCCTCAGGATGATGGGCATGGAAAAAGCCATGCTATGGGTGAAGGGTGATAAGGGGAATATGAGGGCCTTCGACCTGATGTCGGAGAATATCCATGAGATCGATTTTGACACGGAGATCGCCGCTGCTGAAGTGGACGGTAGATACCGGGATGCCACGAGGTTGCATTATCTCCAGTCGTTGAGGCTTCTCTCCACAAAGGGCATCATCCAGTGGGCAAGGAACAAGACGAACATCGATTACACCCGCGACATGAAAGGCACGTCGATGGCCGATGGCTTTGGCGATATCACCCATATATTCGAATACGTCTGGTATGGTGAGCTCCCCATCTCGGCGGTGGAATATCGAAAGGTATCGGAACGTTTCGCGGATTTCAATAAAACCGCCGGCGCATGAAATGGCTCAGGATCCATATCGCCATCATCGTGCTGATCCTCATCGCATATGCATACGTCGATCTTAAAAGACCGCCGATAATCAATTGGGATCCGACTTTCAGCAGGTACGACCGGATTCCGTTCGGCACCTATGTGCTGTACGATCAGCTCGAGCATCTCTTCGATACCGCACCGACGCCTCATAAGGGAACGATCTACGATCACCTGAACAACCGTCAGGATAGCGGGGAACTGTACATGATCATCGCAGGAGCCGTCAACACCTCAAAGGCCGATGAACAGGAACTCCTACGGCATGTGGCCATCGGAAATACGGTATTCATCGCTGCCAACGAACTCAGCCGCAGCCTGCAGGATTCCCTCGGATGCCGGATCACGTCATTTGACCTGGGATCGCTGAGCGGAGATTCAGTTTCCCTGAGTTTGGTGAATCCGGCATTCGGCAAGCACGCAGGATATCGAATGATGCGGAATACCGTCAATGGTCATTTTGAAGAGTTCGATACGGTACGGTCGGTGATCGCAGGCATGAACAGCGGGGGCAAAGTGAATTTTATCCGAATGGATATCGGTAAGGGAAGGCTTTTTCTCCACACGGCACCATTGGCATTCTCCAATTTCTTCATCTTGAAAGAGGATAACCACCAGTATGTGTCGCATGCAATGTCCCTGCTTCCGAAAAGACCGACAGCCATGTTCTGGGATGATTACTACTCCATTGGCAGGGGAGGACCCACGACTCCGCTTCGTGTGATCCTTACCCGGCCGTCGTTGCGTGCGGCTTATTTCACGGCCCTCGGAGCCATTATGCTTTTCATGCTCTTTCATTCAAAAAGGCGGCAACGCGTGATCCCGGTCATCCCGCAGACCAGGAACACCACCATGGATTTTTTAGACACAGTCAGTCAGCTATACCTCAGCCGCCGCGACCATCGCGACATCGCCTTGAAGCAAGCCGGATTCTTTCTCGACCATGTCAGGAGCCGCTACGGTATCGCGACGGGCATGCTCGATGACGACTTCGTCCGCCGGCTGTCGCAACGGTCAGGGGTAAACGAAGACAGGACAAGGGAGCTTGTGGGTATGATCGAAGACATCCGAAGCGCCACCACCGTGGTGGAGCCGGAACTCATGCGTTTCAGCAGATCCATTGACGAATTCCATAAATACAGTGCATCATGACAGAAAATCAACCTCAGGAATTGTTCAGCAGCAGGACGGATCTCACACGACTCAGTGAAGCGGTCGAACAGATAAAGTCGGAGATCGGAAAGGTCATCGTCGGACAATCAGCGATCGTCGAGCAGCTCATCGCCGCCATGCTCGCCAATGGCCATGTGCTCATCGAAGGGGTACCCGGCGTCGCAAAGACGCTGATGGCGAAGTTGATCTCAAAGTCGATGGACACCCCTTTCTCCCGCATACAGTTCACCCCTGACCTGATGCCCAGCGACGTCCTCGGGACGACCATCTTCAACCCCGGCGAAGGTCGATTTGAATTCCGGAAGGGTCCCATCTTCAGCGGGGTCGTACTCATCGATGAGATCAATCGTTCGCCCGCCAAGACGCAGTCGGCACTCTTCGAGGTCATGGAGGAACGACAGGTCACCATCGATGGCAATACATACCCCATGCAGCGTCCTTTCATGGTACTGGCGACACAGAATCCTGTGGAGCATGAAGGCACCTACCGGCTTCCGGAAGCCCAGCTCGACCGCTTTCTCTTCAAGGTGAACGTGCCATATCCGAACATGGACGAAGAAGTGCGCATCTTGTCGGCACACCATGCTTCGCAGTCAGACGATCTGCTCGCAGACATCAAGCCCGTCCTCGACGGCAACAGCATCCTCGCACTGCAGAAGATCATCCACGGTCTCCATGTCGAAGAAAAGTTGTTCCGCTTCATCGCAGAGATCGTTTCCTCCTCCAGGAATAATAAGTCGGTGTATCTCGGCGCTTCACCCCGCGCATCCGTAGCCGTATTGAAAGCGTCGAAGGCGATCGCCGGCATTCGCGGCCGCGACTTCGTCACGCCCGATGATATTCTGTACGTCGTCGCACCCGTACTCCGGCATCGCATCGTCCTCACCCCCGAGCGGGAGATGGAAGGCATAACGGCGGATGAGGTGATTGCGCAATTGGTCAAAAGCGTCGAAATACCACGATAGTGAAAATTTTTCTGCGAACATACATCGGAGCACTCTACCTGCGTCCCAGGCTATTCTACCTGCTGGGTGCTGTTGCCATCCTCCATGCGTGTGCCTTTTTCATGCCATGGCTCGGCCGCATGCCCCATATCGCGATGGGGGTGCTTATGTCGATGCTGGCCTTGGACTACCTGCTGCTCTTTCTCCGCAACGGCATCAACGCCTCCCGCAGAACACCCGAACGCCTGAGCAACGGCGACCAGAATCAATTGCAGGTGCTCACCGAAAATAGGTATCCGTTCCCGGTAGTACTGGAAGTGGTCGATGAGCTTCCTTTTCAGTTCCAGGAGAGGGACTTCTCCTTTCGGTTTCCGCTCGCTGCGGGTCAGCGGAAAACGCATGCTTACCACCTAAGGCCCGTCAAACGTGGCGAATACGCATTCGGTGCGCTGAACGCATATGCTGGCAGCCTCATCGGTCTGGTCATGCGGCGATACCGGTTCGATATGGGCAAAACGATTCCCGTCTTCCCCTCATTCCTGCAAATGCGCCGGTATCAGCTCATGGCCATCAGCAACAGGCTCAGTGAGATCGGTGTCAAGAAGATCCGCCGTGTGGGGCACAGCATGGAATTCGAACAGATACGCGACTATGTTCCGGGGGATGATATCCGCACAGTCAACTGGAAAGCCACTGCCCGCCGGAACCAGATGATGGTCAACAGCTTCACGGAAGAAAAAAGCCAGCAGGTCTACTGCGTGATCGATAAGGGAAGGGTGATGAAGATGCCATTCGACGGCCTCAGCCTGCTGGACCATTCCATCAATGCCAGCGTGGTGCTCAGCAATGTCGCATTGCTGAAACAGGACAAGGCCGGCATCATCACCTTCTCGGAAGAAATCGGTGATTTTCTTCCCGCATCCGGCAAGGTCGCACAGATGAACAGCATCCTGGAGCTATTGCATCGGCAAAAGACAAGGTACCTGGAGAGTGACTTTGAGAAGCTTTACGCACACATGAAGCGGCGCATCACGCAACGAAGCCTGGTCATGCTGTTCACGAACTTCGAATCCCTGAATGCATTGCAACGGCAAATGCCCTACCTGCGACGGATCGCAAGGAACCATCTGCTGATGGTGGTCTTCTTCGAGAACTCCCTGCTCGCGGAACAGATGCGAAAACCCGCAGGGGCGCTAGAGGAAGTCTATCGTCGGACCATCGCCGCGAAATTCGCCTTTGAAAAGAAGCAGATCGTCCGCGAGTTGCAGCAGCATGGGATACTCACCCTGCTGACAGCGCCGGAGCAACTGACGGTCAATGCCGTCAACCGTTACCTCGAGCTCAAATCAAGGCAGGCGATCTGATGCGGTCGGCCGGTTCATTCCGTCATCTTGTTTTCACGATGTAATAGACGCAGGTCGTCAGGAAGTTCCTGATGAAGGGGATCGCGGACACCAGCTTCCACTGCTCCCTTCCCTTCACGCCGAACTTGAATTCATAGATCGGATTGATGAGGTAGAATCTTTTTAACGGTATCGTATAACCGCTTTTTTTCACGATGCGTTCGAAGCGCTCAATGGAGATGCCTGTGGACTTCACTTCGAGCAGGTCGCGTATCACGCCTTCGGGTTCACCGGCAACCTTCAACAGCCCGCGGTACAGCGGTGTCGGCAGGAGATGGAACCAGGGCAGCATCGAGAGGACACGACCCTCACAGACCTGCTGGTGACCGCCATGCGGCATGTACCATGGCGGGAATCCGAAGAATATTTGCCCGCCGGGTTTGAGGAATTTTTTCAGATAGGGGATGAACCGCTCCTGGTCCGGGATGTGCTCGATCACATCCTTGAGGATGATGAGGTCGAAGCGTGCACTGAACCGCTCAAGTGCCGCTTCATCGTAGATGTTCTGGTTCACGACCTCGGCCTTTCCGTCCGCGATGAATGCGGCAAGGAGGTTTCTTGCATGTCCGGATTTCATTTCATCCAGCTCGATGCCAACGACACTGCATCCCTTTTCAAGGAACGGGATCAGTACGCCGCCTTCACCACAGCCGATGTCAAGCACTTCGGTGGAAGCCGTTACGGCCATGGCCGACTCGATGAATGGCAGCACATACTCTCTTGCGTTGTCCACCTGCTGCTGGTAGCGTATCCTGTGATCCGTATGTTGTGGCAGTGTCATGTTCAGTAATAATAAGGTTATCTGACAGGGCGCGATGTTCGGAATCGGAGCGGTCCCTGTACTTTTGCCCAAAAATACAATTTGAACTTCGAAAGCTGGCAACTGCAATACGCAGATGGGAAAGTGCTTCTGATAGACAAGCCACTCACATGGACGTCCTTCGATGTCGTCAAGAAGATACGCGTCTTGACCCGCATCAGCAAGATAGGGCATGCCGGCACACTGGACCCGCTGGCAACGGGACTTCTCATCGTCTGCACCGGTAAATTCACGAAACGGATCAATGAATTCATGGCACAGGAGAAGGAATATGAAGGATCCTTCACCCTGGGCGCCATCACCCCCACCTACGATCGGGAGAGCGAACCGTACGACCACAAACCGTACGATCATCTCACAGAGGAGACCATCAGGGCCGCTACCGCAGCATTCACCGGCGAGATCATGCAGGTGCCGCCGATACACTCTGCCATCAAGATGGATGGCAAGCCCGCCTACCAACTGGCGCGGAAGGGGAAAGAAGTGAAAATGGAGCCTCGCCGGGTAGTTATCCACGCCTTCGAGATCACCGCCATAAACCTGCCGGAAGTCCGCTTCAGGGTGGTCTGCTCCACAGGTACTTATATCCGGAGCCTGGCATTCGATTTCGGGAACGCACTGGGTTGCGGAGCGTATATGAGCGCACTCTGTCGCACTAGGATCGGGGACTACGGCATTGCCGCGTCGCAGACGATAGAGGAGTTCGTAGGCGCCCTGGAAAAGGAAAAATCAGCATCAGCGGACGCGGATCAGAAGGGATAGCCGATCGCGAACTGGAACACGGGCTTGTGCCAGACATCCTTCACGAACCAGCTGTACTTATTGGGACTGTAGAACTGCTCCGCCGCCGGGCTCCCGGTATTATAGGGCCCGTATCTCGGATCTTTCAGCGGAAAACCAAGGTCGAACCTCAGCAGGAAATAGCTGAAGTCCACCCGGAGTCCGAATCCTGAAGCGACGGCAAGGTCCTTGTAGAATCGGTTCATGGTCAGGTCGGCTCTCGGCAGCTGTCCTGAGAGATCATTCCTGAACCAGATATTCCCGATATCGGTGAAGACGGCACCCCGCATCCAGAATCCGTAGAAAGGGAAGAGGTTGAAACGGTATTCGACATTGCCCTCGAGGTGTATGTCGGCATACTTGTCGCTGAATCTTCCATCAAGGGTCGTATCAAAACTGATATTGGATCCGATGCCGAGTTTTCGGATCTGCCACCCCCTCATGCTGTTGGGGCCGCCTGCAGCATAGCTCTTGAAGAAAGGCATCGTCACCTCTCCCTTGCGGCTCAGGGTTCCGATGGCATGGCCGTATCCGCCAAATACCCTGAAGTGCAGGCTGGATTTCTTGTAGTTGATGATATGCCTGAAGTCAGCGTCGAACTTGATGAACCGGTATAAAGTACCAAGAGATTTTCCTTTGGCTGTCTGCCCCCGTAAAATCGAACCGACCAGCACCCCCGATTCCTCCGCATAGAGGCGCAGCAGGTTGGTCTTCTTTTTGGAATACGGATTGAAGTTATGGTTGTAACTGATGTTCGCACCGATGATCAGACCGTTGTTGTAGGTGTACATCAGCAAGGGGAAATCCGTGATGGCTTCCTTGAACAAGCTGTCAGGTTTGAAAAGGGTGAATTCGAAATTGAAAGGTTTGAACTGCCAGGTGGTGTTCTGGTTGGATTTCCACTCATATCCGAGGAAGGTATTGAAGGCCCTCAGCTGGAAATACTTGAAACGGTCGATATAGGACACGTCTGCGGATATGATGGTCCTGGCGTTGGTGAATCGTCTTTCGAAAGATTCGCCGAAAGGGGTCTCCATCCACGGGATGGTGAGTCGGTTGGTGAGTGTCACTTCTCCTGACAGGATCTTCTCGAAATTATTGAACTCGATGCCTGTCCGCAGGTTGTTCTCCAGCTGGATGGCTCTTTTAGCAATGTTCCGGTTCCTGAGCGTGAAATTCACCGCCAGTCCCACTCGTCCGCTGCCGACCTGGACGACCTGGGTGTTGTTGATGATGGAGCTGCCCTCGAGGTCGACACTGAAAAACTGCTTTTTAGCCGGGAGGAGTCGGAGCAAATAGTTGATCTTTCCCGTGCTGTCGATATTTTCTGAGACGATGTTGATGTTCTGCCAAGCGCCGAGGCGATTGAAATTATTGAGTGTCTGGCTGTATTTGTCACGGGTGTACACATCTCCTGGCTTGAAATTGATCTGGCGGGCGAGGAATGCCGGATCGAACCTTTGTTGGCGGGAGATGATGCGGATCCCATCCACCACCACGCCCGATGTTGTATCCGAGAACGATGGTGCCATGTCCGCCTCCGGATCGCTGTAGGTGGTGAAGCTCCCGATGGTGAACGGCTTCAAGTGTGTGGAATCCCTTATGTTGTTGAGCCGGATATAGATGTCCACCTTGGGCTTATCGAAATTGGCATTCAGCTGCGCCAGTTTCTGAATGTACTCGAACGGGTCAAGTGTCGGGTCAATGAGCTCGGAATAGCTGGAATCCGCCTCTACCACAATGTCTTCACGGGTGAACTTATGAAATCCGTTGTTCTGGAAGATGCTCACCAACCGGTTCAATTCCTGGTCGACAATGCCGTTCTCAAATGGTTCGCCCTTGCGGAGCAGACTTTCAGATCTTGACGTCACTGCCAGGAACTGGAGTAAATCATCCGAGATATTGTAAGCCACACTGTCGATGGTGAACAACCTGCCGGCCTCCACCTGATACGTTACGGTGACGCGCTGTTGGTTTTTAACTTTTTTAAGCGATGAATCCGCCGAGATCGTACTACTCTTGTATCCCATGCTGCTCATGAGGTACTGCATGTTCCGCAGCGATTGCAGGACGGCCACGGAATCATACGGGAGCGGACGGGCCATGACCGGGACGGGGATGAACCACGGGAATTTAGGCCAGGGGATCTTGGAAACCTTGTTGACCATCACGCTGTCCTCTATCTGGCCCTCCAGTCTCTCGCGGATATCGTTTTGTTTTTCCTTATTGGCGACTCCCCTTAATTTTACAATATTCGCGTACATGAACGGGACACCCGGATCGTATTTTTTTACGATGGTACAGGAAAAAAGGAAGGCCATGGTCAGCAGCGAGATCGAGATCCAAAAGTGGGCTTTCTTCATGTACTGGCGGGTGCTTAAAAAAACGAAATCACTATGCTTCAGCGATCAAGGCTCAAATATATA
>CAJBPC010000410.1 GCA_903957405.1 uncultured bacterium
CTTCAATGCCTGTTGAAAATTATGGATCCCGCCACGCACGAAGAGCAGATCCTTATATGCCAGTTCAACACCGGCCTTCGGGTCGATGCTGACCGGATCGGCGCTTACGACCACGTTGCGGCGGCCGTCGAAGGTCAGGTCCAGATTCATCTCCGGTGTCAGGCTCAGGTCTGTACCGATGGGAAAGCGGTATGAAGCGCCCAGGATGAGTCTCGGCGCGGTCAGCTCTGTGGATTTGACCGGAATGTCGTTATTGGTCAGGTAGAGGATCTCCTTTTCCTTTTCTGTGAAACGGAAACTCCAGGCGTTGAAAGTGGTGGTAAGATCCCGCACTACGGCACCGAAACGCCATCTCCCGAACCTTGCCTGGAGGCCTGCATCCAGCCCGAATCCCCAGGCTTTGGCAAAACTGCCGACGCTGCGATGTATCACTTTCGCATTGGCCCCAAAACTCAGGGACCTATCCTCCTCCGAAATGATCTTTTGCGCAAAGGAAAAGAGAAAGGCATAATCAGCGGAAGAAAAGGAGCTGACGTTATTGTAATTGATCGTACCATCGGGTTCGACAAGGTATAAAGTATTGGGGATGTCATCGACCGCGAATCTCAGCAGGGAAACGCCGATGGTCCTGCGGTCATCCGAGGTGGGGATGGCCACGGAAGCGAAATCGTATTTTCCGATGCCGGCGAAATACTCGGCATGCATCAGGTTCAGCATGGGAAACTCCCGCACGTGGGCCAATCCTGCCGGGTTCCAGTATCCTGCGGTGCCGTCATTTGCGGAAGCCACCTGTGCCCCACCCATGGCAAGGCCCCTGGCTCCGGCGCCGATGTTCAGGAACTCATTGGAATATTTCCGGAACTGGGCCTGGCTTCGCTGTGCATGCATGCATAGCATGACAAGGAGAATAGCTGTGATGCGTTGCGTCATCTGTCGGTTTTTCTGACGGGCAGGGTATGGGGTTCGGGAATTCCGGCAAACCGGAAATCGCGTAAAAATAAGGAATCCATCGTTCATGCACCCCCTTGAAGGGACATACATGATCATGCAGGATGAACGAATATGCAGAAGCGATATTGCACCCTTTGGGCAACGGACTTACATTCATACATTTGCGCAAAATCAAGGGAAATGAACCTAGTCGAAGAACTCAGATGGCGCGGGATGTTGCAGGACATCATGCCGGGTACGGAGGAACAGCTGAACAAAGAGCTGACCACGGGATATGTGGGCTTCGACCCCACGGCCGACAGCCTGCACATCGGGAGCCTGGTACCGATCCTGCTGTTGCTGCACCTGCAACGTGCCGGGCACAAACCCATCGCACTGGTCGGTGGCGCCACGGGCATGGTGGGAGACCCCAGCGGCAAAAGCGAAGAACGCAATCTGCTGGACGAAGACACCCTGCAGCGGAATATCAGGGGGATACGTACCCAGCTGGAAAAATACCTTGATTTCACCCCGGGGAAACCCCAGTCCGCGGAGATGGCCAATAACTACGATTGGTTCAAAGGTCTCGGTTTCATCGATTTCCTGCGCGATGTGGGCAAGCATATCACCGTGAACTATATGATGTCGAAGGATAGTGTACGGAAACGAATAGAGGGCGAAACAGGCATCAGCTATACCGAATTCTCGTACCAACTGATGCAGGGATATGATTTCTATTGGCTATATGCCAATAAAGGATGCAAGCTTCAAATGGGTGGTAGCGACCAGTGGGGCAATATCATCACCGGCACTGAATTGGTCCGACGCAAGGCCGGAGGAGAAGCCTTTGCCTTCACTTGTCCGCTGATCACAAAAGCCGATGGTGGGAAATTCGGGAAAACAGAGAAAGGCAATGTCTGGCTCGATCCGGGAAAAACGTCCCCCTACCAGTTCTATCAATTCTGGCTCAACGCCGCAGATCAGGATGCGGAAAAATGGATCCGGATCTTCACCCTCATGCCGAAAGAAGAAATTGAATCCGTCATAGCCTCCCATCAAAAAGAACCCGGGGCCAGGCAGTTGCAAAAAAGACTGGCCCGCGAAGTGACAACTTTCGTGCATGGTGCCGAAGAATATGAGTCGGCAATACTCACTTCGGAAAAACTCTTCCAGGGAGATGCTGCAGCGAATATCCTCGGCATGGATGAGAAAGAAATCCTGGACTCGATGGAAGGGGTACCGACATTCAGGATCGCAAAAGAGGATATCGTGGCAGGTATGGATATCATCAGCTTCCTGGCGCAAACGGGGGTGTTCCCGAGCAAGGGAGAAGCCCGTAAAACCATCCAGGGCGGTGGGGTGAGCCTCAATAAGGAAAAAGTGTCGGACCCGTCGATCCAGATCAATTCGACATCCCTTTTGGCAGGGAAATACATCCTTGTGCAGAAAGGAAAAAAAAATCATTACCTCGTTATTGCGGAATGATGCATTCGAATTTGGCTTCAATTTTCAAAAACACTATTTTTGCTCCCCGAAAGGGAAGGTGCCCGATAGTATAATGGCAGTACGACAGA
>CAJBPC010000411.1 GCA_903957405.1 uncultured bacterium
CCCTTCTGGGTCGAATCCGAAATCGGTATCCTCTCCGGGAAAAACGCAGACAGGATTGAACAATATTTAGCACATACAGCGCTATTGCTGAACGGCAATTTCCAGTTCCGCGACATAGTTCGCAGGCTGGCGGAATCAGAAATGAAGAGCAGCAGACTGATGGAGGAATTCTATGATCGGGGAAACAAAAAGAAAGGGGAAACAGGGATTTTACATAAAGTGAAAGGATTCATCAAAAAGAGATGGTGACAAAAGCTTCAGGTCATCATGGGGTCAGCCAGCAAGCTGATTGAAGAATTCCATGCTCATAGTGGAATTCCGCCCGCTTATTGCCTCGGCCGAATGTGTAATACCATTCCATCCGGTCTGCTGTCGTTTCCACGACTGCGAAATGCTCAAAACCTTTCTCACTTGCTTCGAGTGAATATTGAAATCCGGCCAGGGCCTCATCGATGTATGCATCCGAATCCTCTAGTGGCCTTCCCGGTCCTTCAGGCAACAAATAGCATCTTCGGCTGAAGTGTTGGGTATCAGACCAATGCTGTCTGCAAAGCGCATCCGTGTGGTGGACCACCGTCTTGCCGCACAAAAACAGCTGAGATCTTTGCAAGCCATCATACGCAAGCCAGCGGAGGAGGCCGGTCTTTTCAATATCCGCGGTCTTCGCACTTCGCACATCTGTATGGAAATAGATCTTCTTTGTGTCTATGTCCACCCTCCGCAAAACCACGGTGCGCATGCGGGCGATCGAACCTTGAGGGGTACCGACTACGACCAGGTGCATTGGACTTTTACTGCTTTTTGCTCCGGATGCAAGCAGTTCCCAACATCTTGTCTCCATCACGGAAAGATCACTCGTTTCGGCAATGTCAAAACCGGCCATGACTGCATGTTAAAAAATGATTAATGGTCATTTCCCTGACAACAATGCATGTAGATAAGCCCCCACTTGTACAGACCCACCCAACAGCAGGGGATACACCACAAATAACCAGGCGTAGTCGATGATGCGCATCTGAGGAAATAGTTTTACCCCTTCATTGGAAAGGCGCAAAAGGAAATCATACCATCCCATGATACCCAAACGTTGCACGGCAACATTTAGGATTATGGCCGCCAACAGTACGACCCATCCGATCATGAATACCTTCAACATATGTTTCTGCTCATTTCATTGATTCCATACGCTTGAAGATCTGAAGCCATGATGATACATTTATATGAAAAAATTGACTAACCCGTTCCAATTACATGGAGAACCCGTGCAATTAGAGGAGTTTGGACATCCGAACCCCATTCGGGAAAGCAGACTCAAGTATACAGTTCCCTGAACCCCGCTTTCATGAACGGCCACTGCGGTAGAGAGTACATAAGCTTCATTTCTTCGATGATCCCGGTCTCATTATCAAGAAACTTGAGTATCCGGCAGGGGTGGTTATTTTTAAAAAGTTGACGAAATACAAACCATCCATCGAGTGTCTGGTTGCTCAGGATATTCAATAGTACACTATCATACCAGTCAAATCGTTGTTTCCCCACGACTTTCAGATCAAAAGGATGACCATGCTGCAGAAAGGATTGCACGATTCGGGCAGATTGCTTTTGAATGAACCGGAAAGTGAAGCCTGAAGAGGGTTTTGTCTGCCCCCCGGCAGTACCCATGTGGATGATTCTGCCGTCTCTTTCCTGGAATCGGTGATTTGTCATGGGAATCACCCCGAATTCCTGTTCATGGACAACATACTCCGAAATGCCGAGCTGTTGTTCGATATAATTTTTCAGACCTTCATCGTACCCATCATCCTGGAGGAGTTCCGGAGAAAAAAGGGTGTATTCCACTAAAGCACGACGGGGCGAGAAGGGCATGACATAGACAAATGTCGTTCCATGCTCCTGGGAAGGCCTGAAGTCCATGAGTGTGGCTTCATTCGTTTTAAATCGATCATCCTTCGTTTCAATGATCCATCCTTTGAAATGCTGCAGGAGATGATGTTTTTTGGGGCTGATCACAGGAGGATGGAACAGGATGCTGTTAAAAACATAGGCAGCGGAGTACATCATTCCCCCGGCCTCTACAAACGCATTGGATCCTGAATTTCCAATGCGCTGTATGTCTGCATACAGGATTTCAATATTGGGATGTGCCTGAATGATATCAAGGCAGTATTTGTAATAATCTTTGCCCCGTATCATCTTATACGCATAAGGAGAAAGGTTTTTGAGATCAGAATACCCGTTGGCATGGAACCATACCTTCTCCCATTTCTTGCAGACCACATCTTCAAAAAGCCCTTTTCCCGTCTCCCAGAAACACCAGGTCCTATCGTTGAGGGTTTTTTCTTCCCGATCGATGAGCAGTATCTTTTTCTCCGTAAAGGCTCCGCTACGGATCATATGCACGGCGAGGCTAAGGCCTGCACAACCCATGCCGGAGATGATACAGTCGTATGTTCGAGGTGAGCTGATCGGATACAAAATATTAGGAGTTGGGTCTGCTTTCACGCAGAAAGTCTTGATATTTTTGGTCATGCAGCATGGTGATGCCATTCATCCATGGTCTTCTTATAACTCAACTTCAGGAGCGTATTGAACTTTACGGCTTGCCATGAGCTGCTTGTCGCGCTGTACCTTTTCCCAATACTTTTTATGTACGTAAAGCATGCCGAAACTTTCCCCCTGCTCTTTGGAAAGATGCTTATGATGCATTTTATGCGCCCAGCGAATAGCACGGACATAGGTATTTTTACTGCGGGAGAACCATTTGAATCGTTGGTGGATGATCACATCATGTACCAGAAAGTACGCCAGACCATACGCCATGATACCATAGCCGATAGCCTGCATCCACCATATGTGATTTATGCTGCCAAACATGATCAGGAGCATGCTGGGTATGGCAAAAATCACGAAGAATGCATCGTTTTTCTCAAAGAAACCCGGTTCGACCTGATGATGGTCGCGGTGCAGGTACCAAAGAAATCCATGCATGACCCATTTATGGGTCGCCCAGGTAATTCCCTCCATGAGTAGGAAGGTTCCGAGCAATACGAGTGTGAAATAGATCCATGTCATAGAGTGTAAAGTTAAAGTGTTTGACGAAATCGAAAAAACTGATAAACATCATTGCCGAACAGCCTCAATAATCGTCTCTTTACTGAGTTAAAACCATCATTTATGGACTACAGGGTGTTTTATTCGGAATTGGGAAAGTTGTTATATGCCGTAGCCGATGCCGATGGCGTAGTATCAAAAGAGGAAAAGGAAAGCCTGTATGATTTGGTCAAAACCCGGTTGGCGCATAAGGAAGTCCACACGGATGAATTTGGGACAAATGATGTTTGGTACTCAGTATTTGAATTTGATATATCTGAAGATCAGTCACTTACAGCAATGGACGCATTTCAATCCTTCGCAGAATACCTGGAGGCGAACAAACACGGAATCGATTTGGAGACAAGACAATTATGCCTTCTTTTGGCCGACCGGTTGGCGGAATCATACCGACATTCCAACCGTAAGGAAAGGGAGATGGTACAACGCATCCGGGAGTTGCTCTTCAGCATCGAGCGGCAGCCGGTGATAGTCCAACTGGATTCGAAAGCTGATCTTCGTGACCAAAACTTAATTTTTTAAATTCACCAATCATGAAAAAGGTATTAATTGTCTTTGACGGAAAACACTTCTCAGAAGGTGCCATGCAAATGGCGGAATGGCTGAGCGAAAAGCAAACGCTGCTCATGACCGGTGTCTTCTTGAGTCCGATAGACTACCGCGAAGTGATCGGCTATAGTGGCTTGGGCATGGGAGCCCCGGTCTTGATGCCTCCTTTTTCAGAGGATGATAAGCTGGTCGGAGAAAGCATTATGAAATTCGAGAAACGATGCCAAAAAGAGGGTTTCGAATACAGGGTTCATAAAGATACCGACCTATTTGCACTGCAGGAGTTGATCAGCGAGACGCGATTCGCTGACCTGATGATCGTCAGCAGTGAGCTTTTCTATGAGAATATAGAAAAAGAACAGCCTAACGAATATCTGAGGAAGACATTGCATGAATCAGAATGCCCTGTCATGCTGGTGCCGGAGCATTTCATCTCACCCTTCAGCCTTATTCTATCCTATGATGGCAAGGCTGCTTCTATGTTCGCCATGAAACAGTTCTCCTATCTCTTTCCTGAGTTATGCGAGATGAATACGCTTATCATAAGTGCTGAGGAAGAATCTGACGGTGAAATGCCAAATTCCGCACTCATGGAAGAATGGGCGGCAAGGCATTTCCCCATCCTAACCGTAGAGAATCTGGCCGGTGAAAGCCGGGAGGGATTGGCAAACTGGATCGGAGATAAAAGGGGTAGCCTGTTGGTGACAGGGGCATTTGGCAGAGGGGAGTTGTCTTCTCTGTTCAGAAAAAGTTTCGTGACTGCCCTCATTCGACAAAACAGGATTCCGATTTTCATCGCGCATCAATGATGCTGTTCAAAAAGCATTAAAGTTGAAAATGCTTTAAGTTTGGTTCATGAATGAGAAGGTGAATCACGCAACAGCATTGGAGATTGAATTTTTGGATGGTCCCCGTTCACGCTGGAAGGACTTGAAATTTGTGATAAAGGTGGCTTGGGAATTCGTAAAGGGGTTTCGGGCGCTGCATTTCTCCGGTCCCTGCGTGGCGGTCTTCGGATCAGCCCGGTACAAGGAAGATCATGAATACTACCAACTCACGCGCAAGCTCTCCGGGGAGATCGCCAAACTTGGATATACGATCATGACAGGTGGAGGCCCAGGCCTCATGGAGGCCGCCAACAGGGGTGCAAAAGACGTAGGGGGAAGGTCAGTTGGGTGCAATATAATCCTCCCTCATGAACAAGAACCTAATCCGTATCTGGACAAATGGGTTGATATGCATTACTTTTTTGTGCGCAAAACCCTGCTGATAAAATATTCCTACGTGTTCGTGATCATGCC
>CAJBPC010000412.1 GCA_903957405.1 uncultured bacterium
GGACAGGAACTCCTTGCACATGAGCTGACGCATGTGGTGCAGCAAGGGGCGGCCGGCTCCACCAAGGATACACCGGTACAAAAAAAATCAGTTGATGTCATACAGCGGGTCATGGAACCCGCATATGTGAATGATGCTGCCCAGTTGCATACTTTGGATCCGGCAACCGGGCAAGACAAGGGTGTCGTCAGGGGCGGAAAGAAGGTTCGCGCAGGGGATGAGATTATGGCTGATAATAGCCAGCAGGTCAATGAATGGATGAGCGCAGAATTCGGAGGGAAGACAGGATACGTGAGGACGGGAAAAGTCGTATTGAAAAGTGCGTTGGCTCAAACCACTGATCCTGACGATGGATCTTCCCCTTTAAGTGAGGGTTTTTCTGAATTCACCGACCTGTTGGGCGGTGGCAATGATACCGCATCGGGTGGATTGGAAACGGGAACGGATAAATACGGCGGGGTAGGTCTGAAGTCTGATTTCGATATCGCTTCTGGTGTCGGCGACGGACTCACAGGACTCTTCGGCATGATCGCCTCGGCAAAGGAACTGACCAGTGGCAATCAAGACAAATGGGAAAGTCTGGAAAGCGGCTTTGGTTTTGTGTCATCTGCCGCGAAAGGAGCTTCGGGTGTGAACAAAGTGGTCGATACCGTCGCAAAGAGAGCCGGTTCTGAAACGGGAGCCGGCGAGTCGGATTCTGCCGGTAAATATCTCGGGGCCATTGCTGATGGCCTGGGTGCTGTCAAGGATACGGCACTCGGGGTGATCGGCCTCTACAAACTCTATAAGGTCAAGAGTGACAGCAAGGCGAAGGATGCCGCTGCCGTCTTCAAGTCATTCACCAGTGCCGCTCTGAGTGCTGCCAAGGTCGCCAAGAACGCTTATGACATCATCGGCAATGGAATCCCGATGGCACTCATTTACACCATACCGGCATTGAGCATCGCCGTATCGGCCATCAATGTCATTATTCGGCTGGCAGATGCCTTCTCCGCCGGAGATATGAAGGCGGAGATGGAAGGACTTGCGAATTCAGATCGAGCCCTTGTGGCAGATTCATTGGGTGTACCGCTGCCAACCGAGGCAACTGTGGATTCATCCCCCGTATTTTTCGGGGATAGAAGGGGGACTTTTCCGCATTACACAACCTATTTCCGCACCAAGAAGGAAGTCCGTGCTGCAGTGAAACAAATCAACACTAATGCAGAAGCCGAGAAGCAGCCTCTTGCGGATAAGATCACATCTGCGGGTGCCGTCGCCTCATCGGCTGCAAGAAAAGAAAGCAACATCGTTGCGCATAAGGCTGCGTTGGAAGATATCAAAGCATCGGTTTCGGCGTCGGTTACAAAATTCAATAAGCCTCAAACGGCGAAATCCCATCGGATGGAGGCATCACTAAACAGGGGTGAAGCCCTAAAGGAGATCAAGGAGAATATCGACAAGAACGCAACCCTTACGAGCGATGACAAGATCGCCCTTTATAATGCTATCAAGGCCCAGCCGTTGGAAAACTTCACCGCCCCCGTCACCACTGAGGCAGAACAACGACATCAGGCATTTCTGTCAAGCGTCTTTGGTGAGGTTGGAACGGAAGTGGATAGTGCAGGCTCTCTGGAAGCGGATGAAAAAACCGATATCAAGGCCGGACTGGCCAATCCGGGTTCCGCTGCCGATTACAAGACAGGGGTTGTCGACCCGCTGACAAACAACAGCGAAAGTCTGCTCACGGTAAAAGGACTTGCAAAACTCAATGCGATCATCACCGGATCCGGCTTGCCGGCCGTGTCTATAACTAAGTTGAATGGGGATATCGGAACCGCGAACGACAAGGCGGCATTCGACGGCAAGATCGATCTGTTGAAACAAAAAGATGTTCAAATCGACCAGTACGAGCTAGGTGACAAGATGGCTGAGATCAATGATAAGCGCAAGGTGTCTGGCTGGACCGATGTCGTCCTCGAGTTGGTGAGCATAGCCGGCGACATCACCACGATCGCGGTGGGGGCCACAGGCATCGGTGCAGCCATCGGCCAGGGAATGAAGGCGGGGGCGGCCGGCGTAAAGGCCGTACATTCGGCGTCGAAATTCGTTCAGAAGGTGCACCGGAACAGAGGGGCAGGTGATGGTGAAAAGTCTACATCGACCAAGCATAAGGAGTATGTCAATCATGCAAAGTTCATCTACAAGCAAATCGCTGCGTTGACACCGGGAGACACGGCGCGCGAGGGTCAGATCAAAAAATATGTGCGCGCAACGGGTGTGAACTATGAAATGTGGGAGTCTATTAAATTCAATCCTCAGGATCAGTTGGAGATGATGGTGGATGCCATGAAAAAAAGATCTTAGCATAAAACATTGAAACATGAGTGAATCAGTCAATCAAGCCAGCGATCTCCTTGAACTGCAACAACTGGAGTTTTTCATCCGGGAAGAGCTGGACCTGGGGTGCGAGATCCTGCCGGTTTCAGCCGAAATGCCGGTTGAAACGCTATTGGTGATGCTGGAAGAAGATGCCCATGAGCGGACCCGTATCGCCAGCCTCATGTTCGTTCCGCTTCACGGTACACAAATCGAGACGCTGAAGATCATTCAGCTTTACATCGAAACGCCTGTGCTCGTCGATACTGCCGGGGGACGTCAGGTCATGTCGGAATTCTTCAGTGTCGTCAATCAAAAGATACCCCTGGGCGCATTCGCATTCAATGACGACGGGCTGGTGACTTTCAAATACGTACATGCACTCGGTAAAGACAGTTCCATCGTCCAGGAGCATTTTCTGGAACTCTTTCTGCTGTGGATGTTCACGCTGGACTCTGTGAGTCCGCTGATCGATGCGTTGGCGGAAGGTCGGATGGACCTTGCCGGTGCGGTTGAAGTCCTGAATGCCTGATGATCATCCAAGCAACTGAAAATAATGTCCGGCCCATGAAGATCATCGGCCGGACATTATTTTTGCAGGCACTTACCATTTAAGGGAAAGCCCCACCATCACATTCGTTCCCGCCATGGGGTAGTAGAAATTCTCCGTGGTCATCGATCCGCCATAGATATAGCTGAACGTGTATCCGTTCGGTTCATACCGCTTGTTGAAGATGTTGTTCACCTGGAGTGTGAAGGCCACCTCTCCCGCGATCTTCACGGTCGGTTTCCAGGTGAGCAAGATGTCTTGGAGATAGTACTGATCCAGGCTGCGGCTTTCCCTGCCCGTATTATCGAGGTATTGCCGGCTCACGTATTTACTCAGCAGCGATATCTCCGTTCGTGGGATCGGACGCAGGTTGAGTGATGCCGCGCCTGTGAGCGATGGGGAGAACGAGATGGTCGTCTTGTCGAATTGCTCGATTTTCTGGCCGCCGTTGTCGTAATCGTCGTAATATGCCGCGTATCCCATGATTCGGTTATTGCTCGCCGTTAGGTTCCCCTGCACATCGAACCAGTCTGCCGGCTTCCACCTGCCGCTCAGTTCCACACCCGCCCGATAACTCTCGGGTATGTTCGTTCGCGCATACGCACCGACATCGTTGATCATGCCCGTGTGGACGAGCTGGTTGCGATAGTGCATGTAATATCCGGTGACAGACCAGGAGCTTTTCGCCGACAC
>CAJBPC010000413.1 GCA_903957405.1 uncultured bacterium
CTCTTCCATTCCTGTTGCAACTGGGAAAATATTCGGATCAAAAATGATATCATTTGGATTGAACTTCACTTTTTCAACCAAAATATCATACGAACGCTTACAGATTTCAATTCTTCTTTCGTAAGAATCTGCCTGACCATCTTCGTCAAACGCCATTACAATGACAGCTGCTCCGTATCGTCTAATTAATTTTGCTTTTTCAATGAATTGCTCTTCTCCTTCTTTCAATGCACGCTCATGTGTAATCTTATGAATATCAGAAGCGTCCTTCGGTATGATGAATCCCACCGGACGTATGATATGACTTCCCTCAACCAAAAGCTTTCCATTTGCATCATACTCCAGGTATGCGAGTTGTACCAATCTTGGCCAATTGTCAAGATCCGTCACAGGCGACTTCCAACTCCGCGGTAACCCATTGGTCTCGGTATCAAAAAATAAATACATGTTCTAAGTATTTAAAAAAAAGAAACAATGACCATCATTGAGTTGCCTGAAAATCTTGATCCATTGTGTAAGACAAATCTACATAATCAGGATTTCATCGCCTCCTCATTTTCTGATTGATTTGCCGAGGTATGCGTTTATGCTTAAATCATATTATGGCATTAGTCGGATCGTATATTACAGCTGCTTCAAGGATTTCATATTTTCCGGTAGAGTGGGTATGGTAAAATAGCAAGAAGCAAAGCGACCATGCGCCATCTTTTTGATACATACGCAACCTTCCTCTTTTTCTGTATGGCGTCGACGATCTGTTTTGCTGCTCTTTCAACCGTTGAGATCCAAAACATTCCTTCACCTTTCGCCATATCGGTATCCACAAATCCTGGACGAATATCGGTGACCTGTATGGACAGTTTCGACTTTTCAGCATTTAAGCGCAAGCCCTCCAAATAACTGATCTGAAAAGCTTTTGAAGCATTATAGGCCGGGGCAGCACCGTTGCCCCTGATCCCGGCAACAGATGTTATCGCAACCAAATGTCCGTGCTGCTGATCTTTGAAATACCTCATCCCCCAATCTGCAATACAAGCGAATCCTGATACATTCGTACGGATAGTCTCCTCCTCCTTGGCATGATCAAGCTCATTGTTGAATATACCAATTCCCGCACAAATGATCAGCAGATCCAATCCCCCGAGTTGATGCACCAAATCATTGCATTGCGTGCCGAGGGTTGACAATTCCCTGACATCCATGACCGCGGCATACGTTCGCTCAGGATCCTGATCCCTTATCGATTGCAGCAACTCCGACCTCCTTCCGGTGATGCCCACCACATATCCTTTTCTGATGAGTTCCCCACACAAAGATTTACCGATACCGCTTGTCGCGCCAATGATGATCGCTCTTTTCATGACCTCAAAGATTATTTTTTCCAGCTCCTCAACCATATATTCCGTCAGTTTTTTCTTTCAATCAGATGAGGGCTTATCATATCTGCTTTCGCTGATATCAGATCAGAAACATGCATGTACCCTTTCGACTCAATTCAATTAAGTGCGACGCTGCAACATTTTCTTGCTCCAATCACATTTCAGGCTCAATTTTCATACATTCATACAGCATTTGAAAGCTTCAGCTGCTGGTTCACCGGAACGGCATGCACAAACCCCAAAGCCCTTTTCATGAGCAACAGAAACAATTCCAGAAGATCCTTCATCAGGACCGCCGCAGGAAAAGCGGTTGTCGCCGCAGTGACGCCCTCCGCTTTTGCATTGGCCGAAACCCCTAAGATCATCCTGCCTTCCGCACAGGCCATTGGCGCAAACGAAAGGATAAGAATCGCGGTCTTGGGCATCAACGGCAGGGGTATGAACCACATCGAAGAAGTAATGGCACTGTCAAAAAATTCCAATGTCGAAGTGGTGGCCTTATCGGATCCCGACATGAATATCCTGAAACAAAGAGCTGCCGAATTCGAAAAGAAATACGGAAAGAAAATACGCATCGAACAGGATTTCCGGAAGATCTACGACGACAAGGACATCGATGCCGTCACCCTTGCCTCCCCAAACCACTGGCATGCACTTCAAACCATCTGGGCCTGCCAGGCGGGAAAGGATGTCTACGTGGAAAAACCGGCCACACACAATATCCACGAAGGGAAAAAGATGATCGAGGCCGCCTACAAATACAACCGCATCGTGCAACACGGCGTACAACTCAGGAGCTCCGTCGCCATCCGCGAAGCGGTGAAACACCTCGAAGAAGGACTTATCGGGAAGGTTTACATGTCCCGCGGCCTCGTCTACCGGCGAAGGGCCGACATCGGCAACAAGGGCATATCCGCAGTTCCACAGGGGCTAGACTATGACCTCTGGTGCGGTCCGGCTCCCATGAGACCCTTCTCCCGAAACCTCGTCCACTACAACTGGCATTGGCACTGGAATTACGGCAATGGCGACGTGGGCAATCAGGGCATCCATGAAACAGACCTATGCATGTGGGGGCTCGGTCTCGACCAACTCCCGGAACGCATCACCTCCATGGGAGGCAAGTTCCTTTGGGATGACTGCAAGGAGGTGCCTGAAGTGCAGACCTCCATCTACCACTATCCCAAACAAAAGAAAATCATACAATTCGAAGTCAGGCACTGGAATACAAACCTGGAAGACGGTGCCGGTGTAGGAAATATCTTTTATGGAGAGAAGGGATACATGGTCATAAAAGGATACGGCACCTACGAGACCTATCTGGGTGAAAAAAGAGAAAAAGGACCATCCCGCACCGAGACCGGAGAACTTGCCCTCCACTTCCAAAACTGGTTCGATGCCATCCGAGCCCGCGACATGAGCATACAACACGGTCCGGTGCAAACCGGTCACCTCTCATCGGCACTCGCACACCTGGGAAACATCTCCTACAGGCTCGGCAGACAACTCCAGTTCGATCCTGTGGCGGAAAGATTCATCGGAGAAGGAGAGGGTGAAGCAAACAACATGCTCAGCAGAGAATACAGGTCGCCGTATCTCCTGCCAGAGACGGTATAACCCTTCTAACAAGAGCGAAGAAGCCGCCTGCCACCAGCGCCTCAACACCGCCTCCAGGTTGATGCTAAACCCATGCCAAGAGCTCATCCGCCACCGACATTGATCCGGTATCCGGACATCCAAAACCCCCGACCATCAAACCCGGTCGGGGGTTTACGTTTATTTGATAAACCATCGACCGGCCATGCCTGAAGGCCAATACCGAAGGACGGGCTTGTCCTTCCCTTAGGCATCATCCCTCATGAAGAACGGGTGGTGCAAAAGGGATTTCTCACCCAACCCACCCCCTCAAGAACATCTGTGGCAATACATATGCAC
>CAJBPC010000414.1 GCA_903957405.1 uncultured bacterium
ACCTGGTGGAAGAGCAGATCGTGCCCGATGGGAACTTTCCGACGGTGGTGTATCCCAACCCGGAAGAAAGTGAAGCCATGAGCCTCGGCCTGGCAAAAGCCAAGGCCATCGATGCGGATATACTGCTTGGTACCGATCCGGATGCCGACAGGGTCGGCATTGGCGTGAAGAATGATAAAGGCGAGTGGGTGCTGCTCAATGGCAACCAGACCGCTGTGCTGGCCTTCAACTACATGATCGAGGCGCGCAAGGCAAAAGGACTGGCGCAGGCTAACGACATGGTGGTGAAGACGATCGTCACGACCGATATGATCGATGAGATCGCGAAGGCCAACGGGGTGCAGTGCTATAATGTGCTGACGGGTTTCAAATGGATCGCCGAACTCATCAAGGAGAAAGAGGGCACCGAACACTATGTCATCGGCGGTGAGGAGTCTTATGGCCTGATGATCGGTGATCGCCTCCGCGATAAGGATGCCGTGAGCGCAGTCGCCCTGCTTTGCGAGATGGCCGCATACGAAAAAGACAAGGGCATGACACTCTACGGCAAACTGACAGAGCTGTACATGACCTACGGCTTTTACAAAGAACACCTGGTGTCGATCACGAAGAAGGGAATGGACGGACAGCAGCAGATCGCTTCGATGATGGAACGCTTTCGCAATGAACCTCCCGCCAGCCTGAACGGCATCGACGTTGTAGCGCTGCTTGACTATGAAAAAAGGGAAGCCAGGGACCTTGCCACCGGCGTGGTGAAGCCCATCAGCCTGCCAAAGAGCAACGTGCTGCAGTTCATCCTTGCCGATGGCAGCAAAGTCAGTGCTCGACCTTCCGGGACGGAACCTAAGATCAAATTCTACTTCAGTGTCAAAGGCATACTCGAAAACCGGGAAAGCCTCTCGGAGGCCGAAGCGTCTCTGGATGCGCGAATCCGGCAGATCATCACCGACCTGCAACCCTGATCCGGCATGAATGAGCATAAAAAAACCCCGCAAGCAAGCGGGGTTTTTTTATGACTGATGTCAAAAGCCTTAAACCGGGATCTTAAGTTCCTGTCCTGGATAGATCTTATCGGGATGGCTGAGTCGGTCACTGTTGGCTTCGAAGATGTCCTTCCAGCTCACACCGCTGTATTTGGATGCGATGCGGGAGAGATTGTCTCCGGCCTTGACGATGTAGGTCTCCGGTGCACTGGCATCCACGCTTACGTTCAAGACGAGGTCTGCTGCACGCATGTCAGGATCTATCTTGTCATACAAGTCCCAAACCTGGTTCTTTATCTGGTGGGTGGGTACCGTGCAGGTGACATATAGGATGTTGTCCTGCTCTGCAATCTGCATACCGGTGGCCCCGTTGCCGTTGGCAAATGCGATCAGCTCACTGTATTTTTCCTGTAGTGCCATGGAGGTCATTTTAGTGGGTTATGTTGAATTACTTGACGATGTTCAGGTTGTTGACGACCTTCTTCGGCTTTGCCTCATTTGCAGCCTGCAAGACCTTGGCGAGGTCTGCTTTTTTCACACTGCCGGTGAGCGTCACGATGCCAGCTGTGTCGATGTTGAAATTCACCCCTTTGATTCCTTTGCTGTCGAAGGCAGACTGGATACCTTTGCGCAGTTCTTCGAATGGATTGATCACGACCGGTGGCGGGGGAGGAGTAACGGAGAGGCTGTTCACCACGGACTTGACACCCTTTACGCCCTGGAGCGCGGCTTCCACAGCTGCTTTGGTCGCATCGTCAGCCACAGTTCCCGTCAATGTCACCACACCGTTCTTGACATCCACTGCAAGCCCCTGGGCAACAGCGGAGATCTTGGCTTTCACAGATTCCGCCACGGCCGAATCGTTGGGTTTGCATGCAGTGAACAGTACGGATACCGCCATTGCGAAGACAAGAATTTTTGATAAATACGCTCTGTTATTCATGTTTCTTTAATTTACAACAAAGTAACTTTAAACCATTATTCCATCAAAAAAAGAAGGTGGACATTATCATGTAATGTTCACGGAGTACATGATAATGTATCTTATATAAATTTAAAATCATGCGTCTGGCGGAAGACAGTTATAAATATAAGGGATTGAGAAAAGCTTTGGTCGACACCGTTCGCTCAAAGGGGATCACCGATGAAAAGGTGCTCTCGGCATTGAATGCGGTGCCCAGGCATTTTTTCCTTGACTCGGCATTTGACAAGGTGGCATACGAAGACAGGGCTTTCCCGATCGGGGAGGATCAGACGATATCACAGCCATATACCGTCGCTTACCAGACTCAGTTATTGCAGGTGCAGCCATTCCATCGCGTGCTGGAGATCGGAACGGGAAGCGCCTATCAGGCATGCATACTCGCAGAACTGAAAGCATTGGTCTTCACGATCGAAAGGCAGAAGCCTTTGTTCGATCATAACAAGTCATTCTCATTCCTTAAGCGGTACCCGGCCATTCACCTGTTCTACGGTGATGGATTCCTGGGCCTGCCGACATACGGACCTTTCGACAGGATCATCGTCACAGCCGCTGCGCCCTTGATACCGGAAAAACTCGTCGAACAGCTCAAGCCGGGCGGGATGATGGTCATACCGGTGGATGAGGGCGATAAGCAGCGGATGATGAGGATCAAGAAGACGCCCGAGGGAACCATCGAGACGGAACGCTTCACCATCTTCTCGTTCGTTCCGATGCTCGAAGGCCGGAATTGACAGGAGATATCGGGTTACTCATATCTGTTTTCTCCGTCGATCGCGGTTTCTAAAATCCTTACAAGACCCTTTCCCCTTTCATGAAAGGCATCCCTTACATAAAAAAAGAAGCCGGAGCATTCGTTCCGGCTTCTTTTTATCTTTTCCTGATATGATCGCTTACTGGATGTTCATGCCTTCCTGCATGCCGTCCATACCGCTGCTGTTGTTCTTTCTTTTGAAAAGGGATACATCGAATTTGCCGAACCTCCAGCTGAAATTCAGCCGCAGTACCTGCCAGTCGCGACGCCTGCTGAAATCCTGCAAGAAGTATTCCGATTCCGAATAAGTACTGTAAACCCGGGTGCGGAAGACATCGTTCATGCTCAAGGTGAGGGATCCTCTTTTCTCCTTCATGAAATCCTTCCGGATGGCGATGTCGACACCGTAGTTGGGGTTCACATAGCCCTGTGCCGTCGTTTGCACGAATCCACCCCAGCTTCCACCGCCGCTTCCGCCGCGACCGCTGCTTCCACCACGACCGCTTCCGCCACTGTTACCCTGAGGCAGGATCGATCTACTGCGATAGTCGCCACTGAGCTGCACGCTGAAGTTCTTGGGCAGCTTGATGCTGGCATTCATCTTTCCGAAGAAACTGGTGATGTCATTCGTCAGTTCCTTGTTCAGGTTCGAACCATTGATGGCGGAATTGTAAAAGTTCAGGTTCGTGGTGATCTCCAGCCAGGTGGTGATGGGATTCTTTGATGTGAGCTCAAGTCCGTATGCACGGCTGCTGTTGGCATTCACATACGTGTTGATGATGACGTCCCTGCCCGGTATGGGGCTGGCCTCTTTTACCTGGTATCGCGTGATCAGGTCGGTGCTCATCTTGTAATACAATGAGGCAAAAAAGCTATGCCCTTTCTTGAAACTCTTCTGATATCCGAGTTCCAGTGAGTTCGTGAATTCCGGCACCAGGGCGGGATTACCCCTGCTGATGTTCAAAGAGTCGGTGTAATCCACGAAGGGCAGCAGCTGGAAGAAGTTCGGCCGGTTGATCCTGCGGGAATAACTGAACTGAAGGTCCTGCGTCTGGGAGATTTTATAGGTCATGAAGGTACTTGGGAACATGCTGAGGGGAAACGAGTTCTCAAAAGATGAATTATTCGTCAGCAGGGTTCCCTTGTACTTGGAACTCTCCATGCGCAGACCGATCTGGTAAGTGAACACTTTACCGATCATGTTCGAATAGGTGCCATATGCCGCCAATACCCTGTCCGTGTATTTGTAATTGGCATTAATGGCAACGATCGGGATGAACTGGTCGAGTGTGAAACTGTAGATGTAGTTCAGATTCTCGCTCTGCACGTCCCGAATCGCAGCCCTGACACCAAGCTCCAGTTTCGACTTGTCCGTCAGCGGATTGACGAAATCCAGCTGTGCCGTGTAGAATTTATTATTGCCTTTGCCTTCCTGCCTTTGCTCGATCGGCTTGCCCTTTGGATTGTTCGTGACGTTGTCGTAATACTGGGTGTTGAAATTTCCCGAACCCGTATTCTTGCTGTAGTTGAAATTCAAGTCTCCGGTGAGTTCCATGCCTGACTTCTTGAAAAGCTTCTTGTAGCCGATCGCGGGACCGAAATTCTGGAAACTTGAATTGAACGCGGTCGCTCTTTCAGAATAATCAGACTTGATCAGGCTTGAATATAATGAATCGGTCCGTATTTTCAGGATATCCTCATTGTCGAATGTACCCCGTACGAAGTTTCCGGAGATCGTCAGCGTATTCCGGTTATTGATGAAATAATCCATACCCACCCTGCCATAAGCGAAATAACCGAGATTCCTGGAATCGCTGGTTTGGTTGAAGAGGATGTTGGGGGTTGTATATATCTCCTTCCTTTCAGAAACTCCTTCACTAATGGATTTCCGCTGGTTGTACATGCCACTGGCGAACATGTTGACCTTGTCTTGCTTTACGTTGATATCGCCGCCGAGATTGACCATGGCCCGCGAATCAATGCCTGCACGAAGATTTCCGTTGTAGCCGGCTTTCCTGTTTTTCTTGAGGACTATGTTGACAATGCCCGCCATCCCGCCGGATGCATCGAATTTGGCGGATGGATTGGTGATGAGTTCCACGCTGGCGATGGCATCCGATGGGATCTGGTCGAGTGTGAGCGTGGTCGGCCTTCCGTCGACGAAGATCGTGGGGGCCGCATTGCGCAGGCTCACGTTACCGTCGATGTCGACGTCGATGCCGGGGATGTTGCGCATCAGCTCCGTAGCCGTCTGCCCCGTGGAGACCAGGCTTTTTTCAACATTGAAGATCCTGCGGTCGACACCCATCTGCATGAAGGGTTTGGATCCCACGACCTTCACCTCTTCCAATTGCTTGCTGTCGATTTCCAGTTTGAGATCCCCAAGATCCTTATCTACCTTGTTCATCATTTGGCTCATGTCACCACCCATCGTCAGGTCGAACTTCACTGGCGTTTCCTGTGCGACATACCCGATCGCGGAAATCTTCAGCTTGAATTGCCCCATCACCGGTAGCCCCTCCAGGCTGAACTCGCCATTGGATCGGGTCAATTGTCCGGAAATCACCACATCCTTTCGTTTTTTCGTGACCGTATCCATGCGGTTCTGTATCAATTGCACAGATGCCGCATCAACCGATTTGCCGGTGTTTTTGTCCAAAATCCTTCCATAAAACCTGCCCATGTTCATATTCTGCATATTCCCGCCACCCCTGTTTCCCATTCCCGAAGGAATCTGAGCCATGGCGCATATGCTCATTAAATTCAAGGCCAGTATTATCGCTTTCTTCATGAAAAGATTTTTGAGTTAGACGCCTTACAAACCCTTAAACTTGTGGAAAGTTCATTCTTCGGGTTGAAAGGTCGATTTGTACGATGAATGGAGTGCTGTAAGGGTCAGAGCGGTCAGGCCCTGCCCAGCAGCCGGTTTATATTTATTTTACCCACAAAGTGATGCCCACTTGCAACAAACCGATCAGGAAGCCGAGTACGCCTCCCAGGATCTCCACGAAACGGAATTCCTTTGACATGATCGACATGAGGATCTCTTCCAGCTTGTCGCTGGAAAACCCGGAAACCTTCTGCACCACGATGCGTTCCAGGTCGAGCTCCGATTGCAAATTCGACATGTACCGTTGCATGATGACCGGAAACAGGCTCTCCAGTTCATTCATCAGGTGTGTCTTCATCTGGCTGATCGTCTTGTCGCCGATGAACATCGCAATGACAGGGAAAACGTCGGGGAGCTTCACCCGCAGGAAATGATCGACATGTGATTCCACGACGGGCATGAGCTTTTTCAGGTTCTCCGGGTCGACGATCTTCTGCTCGATCTCTGAAAATGAAAGCAATTCCTCGCTGACGAGTTTCCCTAGCTTTTGTGCAAAGTGCTGCTGGCGTTTCGGGAAGATGCCCTGGATGCTGTATCCCAATATGACGATGGGTTGCCGGGGGTGGAAAAGCATCCTGATGGCCATCAGGTTGGTGATCCAGCCGATAAAGCCGGAGATCAGCGGGATCGAGATCAGCCAGATGTTCATGACATTGTTTTGGATTGCAAAGAAACAAACTTGACGGGCCGGAAAAAAATCTGATTTTTTGTTTCGGTTCGTTTGATTAATTTCGCAATGTCAACGTACAAACGGAGGGTGTAGCTCAGCCGGTTAGAGCATCAGATTGTGGTTCTGAGGGTCGTGGGTTCGAGCCCCATCATTCTCCCTTCCCCGGGAAAGAAGATTCTTCTTTCCCTTTTTTTTGCCCTTTTATCCGCAAGACCTTCGCCGGATGTTTTCGGAAGATTCCGGCACGTCGCAATGGCTCCACAAAAACGCTCACAAGCTTTCGGAGTACTCAATTTATCCTTTCTCTACACCATTCATCATCTGTTAACAAAATCTTCGCTAATCCGGAAGTGCCGAACTCGCTCTTAGGCTTAAAAACCTTTAATTTTGAAGATGCTTCCTAAAAAAATAGCAGATATGATATTTTCAAAAAGAACCATTCCCTTTCTCCTGGTCGCAATCACCGGCGGATTGTTGTTCACCCTGAACAGCTCCGGGTTGATGAATCCGGGTGACAAGTACCAGAAGATCTTTCAGGAAGTGACCGAAATCCTTGAGGATGCGCATTTCAGCCCACGCAAGATCGATGATGCGTTCTCCAAGGATATTTTCTCGAAATACCTGACCGCGCTCGATGAAGACAAGAACATCCTCCTCCAGTCGGATGTCAGGGAACTGCGCAAATACGAACTGCGCATCGACGATGAACTTCATGGCGCTCAGATCCAGTTCTTCCATGCTGCGGAATTGGTCTACCTGAAAAGACTGAAGGAAGTCTCGGAACTGTACAAGGAATTGCTGCAGCAACCGTTCAATTTCACCATCGATGAATCTTTCAAGCCGGATGCGAAAGATGCCGATTATCCCGCATCTGCAGCAAGTCGAAAGGATGCCTGGAGGAAACGTGTGAAATTTTTGACCATGGAGCGTTATGCCGATCTGCTGGAGCAACGCGAACAGAACAAAGGCAAAGACGGCTTCAAAATGAAGACGGATGCGGAATTAGAACTCGAGGCGCGCAACAAGGTGAAGACGATCATGGAGCGGAATTTCCAGCGGATGAATGTCCGCTTCACGGAAGAAGAACGCTTCAATATCTTGGTCAATACCATCACCACCAGCATGGATCCACACACCACTTTTTTTCCGCCCCTGGAGAAACGTTCTTTCGATGAACAGATGAGTGGTCGATTCTACGGGATCGGTGCATCCCTGCGCAGTGAGGACGGTGCCATCAAGATCGTCACCCTCGTGCCGGGCATGCCTGCCTGGAAGTCGGGAGAGGTGCTTGTCGGTGACCAGATCCTTAAAGTGGGGCAAGCCGTCGAGGAAGCCGTGGATGTGGCCGGCTTCGAAGTCGAAGATGCCGTCAAGCTGATTCGGGGTAAGCAAGGCACGGAAGTACGGATCACCCTCAAAAAGGCCGATGGTTCCATAAAAGTCATCAGCCTCATCCGGGATGAAATCGTCCTGGATGAAACCTACGCCCGCAGTGCGGTCATCGTTCAGCAGGGAAAAAAAATCGGATACATATTCCTCCCAGAATTCTACGCTGACTGGGAGCGGCCCAATGGCGCAAGGAGTGCGCAAGACGTGGCACGTGAAATCATGAAGCTGAAAGAACAAAAGGTGGATGGCATCATCATGGACCTCCGCAACAATGGCGGCGGATCCTTGTACGATGTCGTGCAGATAGCGGGATATTTCATCCCGGAAGGACCGATCGTACAGGTAAAAGACAGAGAGGGCAACCCGGCTGTCCTGCGTGACCGCGACAAGAGCGTACTGTATGACGGTCCGCTGGCAGTCATGGTCAATGAGTTCAGCGCCTCCGCTTCAGAAATATTCGCTGCCGCCATGCAAGACTACGACCGCGGAGTCGTCATCGGGAGCACTTCCACCTATGGCAAGGGAACCGTGCAGCGAAACATAGGTCTGGACAGGGCCACTTCCATTAACAATACCGGGAACAGCGAGCTGGGGACGGTCAAACTCACCCTTCAGAAATTCTACCGCATCAACGGTGGCTCCACACAGCAAAAAGGCGTCGTGCCCAACATCGTCATCCCAGACCAGTTTGAATACCTGAAATATCGGGAAAAAGATAACCCGGACGCACTTCCCTGGGACGAGATCGAAAAAGTCGGATACCAAAAACAAAACCCGGGCTTCGATATCGCTACTGTCCTGCAGTCAAGCGCAGAAAGAATCGGAGCGAATCCTTCTTTCAATGCCATCCGCGAAAGCCTCGCAATGCTCGAAAAAGCCAGCGATAGGGATTACAGCCTCAACGTGTCGACATACAGGACGGAGATGAAGAAGATGAGGGAGACTATGAAAAAAATCGACGAGGTCAGCAAGGGACAAAAGGAACTGACACTCGAGCTGTTGCCGCAGGATCTTAAAAAACTCGAAGAGGACAAAGACAAACTCGAAAGAAGGAAGCAATGGACAAAGAACCTTAGCCGCGACATCTACCTCAGCGAGACCGTCAACATCATCAACGACATGGCAGGAAAGGGGATATTCGCCAC
>CAJBPC010000415.1 GCA_903957405.1 uncultured bacterium
GGAAGCCACTTCGCATATTCGTTTCAAGGAAGCCGTCGTGGCTGCCTCCGAGGGCGGTACACAGCTCTCGCTGAAAAAGCACGTGCCGGTCAGGCTGCTGAAGAATGCTTTTTTTGATCAAGTCAGCAAGGCGGAGGCAAGCGGTGCGGACAGGGAGGAGCTTGCCCGCCTGCTGGGCAAGGGAAGGGCGAAAAGAGGTATGTTCGAAGGCGATCTGGAGGAAGGGGAATTGGAGATCGGGCAGGTGAGTGCGATGATCCGGGAAATACAACCTGCGGAGGTGATCTTGAGGGAGGTTTGGTCTGATTTTTTGTCGGCACTCCGGGATCCGTTGGGGACGGATCGATCCCGGATGGTATGATGCAAAAAAATATCCCACAGGGACTGCGGGATATTTTTTCTGGGTTGATGCGATCATGGTCTTAGCAGGACTCTTTCATTTGGACTTGTTCATAGGCATGCATGGCAGACTGGACTTCTGCATCAATCTGCCATATGTTCAATTTTGACAAAATCAGCTCCTCCATCTTTTTTTCCGGGCATATGCCGGCATCGAGATGGGATGTTCTTGAATTTTTTCCGGAATCCTGCGACAACTTGTCGGAGAACAGGCGGAAAGAGAAATTGGGTTCTTGCATTTTCATCATTTTGGTACGGATACGTCATTAACGAGGGAAAATCAGCCTTTATTATAGCTCCTGTTCCGGCAAAAAGAAATGACAGACCCAACAGCCTGTCACTCAGTTTTTAAGTGTCAAAAATAAATTTTCAGAGCTTTCCGACCATGTTTTCCGGCACGACCCACTCGTCGAATTCCTCCGGCGTCACATAGCCCAGGCTTACTGCCATCTCTTTCAGCGTAGTGCCTTCCTTATGAGCTTTTTGTGCAATTTCAGCAGCTTTGTAGTATCCGATTTTCGTATTGAGGGCGGTGACGAGCATCAGTGAATTCTCCACGTGTTTGCGGATATTGGCTTCAATGGGTTCGATGCCCTGGGCGCATTTATCGTTGAAGCTCACACAACCGTCACCCAACAGGCGCGCGCTGTGCAGGAAGTTATAGATCATGACGGGCTTGAAGACATTCAGTTCAAAGTGACCATTGGCACCTGCGAAATTGATCGTCACATCATTACCCAGCACTTGTGCTGCGATCATGGTGAGGGCTTCGCACTGGGTGGGGTTCACTTTGCCCGGCATGATGGATGAGCCGGGCTCATTGTCGGGTATGAAGATCTCTCCTATGCCGCTGCGCGGGCCTGATGAGAGCATGCGGACGTCGTTGGCGATCTTCATCAGGCTTACGGCAATGGTCTTGAGTGCGCCGTGTGTTTCTACGATCGCATCATGGGCCGCCAGTGCCTCGAACTTGTTCTCTGCCGTCACGAACGGGAGTCCGGTCAGTTCAGCGATATGCCGGGCGACATCCTCCGCATAACCGTCTGGTGTGTTGATGCCGGTTCCTACCGCCGTGCCGCCAAGAGCGAGTTCTGAGAGGTGGGGAAGGGTGTTTTTTATGGCACGGATCCCATGGTCGAGTTGCGAGACATAGCCGCTGAATTCTTGTCCGAGCGTGAGCGGTGTCGCATCCATGAAATGCGTCCGCCCGATTTTCACCACTTTCATGAAGGCCTTGCTCTTTTCCGCCAGGGTGTCGCGGAGTTTTTCGATGCCGGGAAGTGTCGTGTGTACGAGCATTTCGTAGGCTGCGATGTGCATGGCGGTCGGGAAGGTGTCGTTGGAAGACTGCGACTTGTTGACATCGTCGTTGGGGTGCAGGTATTTGTCTTTGTCTGTCAGGCTGCCGCCTTTAATGACATGTCCCCGGTATGCGACCACTTCGTTGACGTTCATGTTGCTTTGGGTTCCGCTGCCCGTTTGCCAGACCACCAGCGGGAATGCGTCATTCAGTTTTCCGTCGAGGATTTCGTCGCATACCAGACCGATCAGTTCACATTTTTCTTTTGAAAGGATGCCTGCTTCCATGTTTGTCAGGGCGGCGGCTTTTTTCAAAAAGGCGAATGCGCGGATGATCTCTTTTGGCATTTTGTTGATGTCCTGCGCGATCCTGAAATTATCGATGCTTCGCTGCGTTTGTGCGCCGAAATATGCCTGAGCCGGAACGCTCACTTCGCCCATCGTATCTTTTTCAATTCTGTATTCCATGTGTGGAGGATGTATTTGATCTTGATGATAAGGGGTTATTTGCCGGGAAAAGAGGGCTTGCGTTTTTCAAGGAATGCGGATACGCCCTCTTTCATGTCTTCTGTGCCGAAGCATTCGCCGAAGAGGCGGATCTCCTCTGCATATCCGTCCTTGCTTTTATCATCGACGGCGTTGACTGCTGCGATGACCTTTCCTACGGCCACCGGAGATTTGGAGAGGATGGTGCCGATGATCCGGCGGCATGCGTCCAGTAGGTCTCCAGGTGAGGTGACGTGGTTGACCAGGCCGATCGCTTTGGCTTCCTGTGCATCGACCATGTTACCCGACATCATGAGTTCCATGGCCCGGCCCTTCCCGACGAGCAAGGTGAGCCGTTGGGTGCCACCATAGCCGGGGATAAGTCCCAGGTTGACTTCCGGCTGTCCGAATCGGGCGTTATCGGAGGCCAGTCTGAAATGGCAGCTCATGGCCAGTTCGCAGCCGCCCCCCAGGGCGAAGCCGTTCACGGCGGCCACGACCGGTTTCGGGCACTGCTCGATGCGCAGGAAGATGTCTTGGCCTTTCTTTGCCAATTCGATACCCCGCTCTGAACCGACTGACAGGAACTCGGAAATGTCAGCACCCGCCACGAAGGCCTTTTCTCCAGCACCCGTCAGCAGTACTGCCCTGATGGCGGGATCGGCATACACGATGTCAAAGATGTGGTCGAGCTCTTCCAGCACCTGCCCGTTCAGTGCATTGAGTTTATCCGGCCGGTTGACGGTGACTGTCAGGATGCCTTCGCTGATGCCAATGAGGAGGGTTTTATGGTTCATATGCGCTTTGTTTTTTCAATGTTCGGGTGAGCATTAGAAATTTCGGTTCTTGAGCACCCATTGTTTGATGTAATCCGTGATTGCCGAGGTTGGGGTACCCGGATCGAACAGTTCGCCGACACCCATTTCCTTCAGGTTGTTCATCTCATCCCGGGGAATGATGCCCCCTCCGGTGAGCAATACATCATCCATTTTTTTTTCTTTCATCAGGCGTATCACTTTAGGGAATACCGTCATGTGGGCACCCGAGAGGATGCTGATGCCGATCGCGTCGACATCCTCCTGCAGGGCGGCATTGACGACCATCTCCGGTGTTTGTCGCAGGCCTGAATAGATGACTTCCATGCCTGCATCCCGCAGTGCGGTGGCGATGACTTTCGCACCCCGGTCGTGGCCATCCAGACCCACTTTTGCGATGAGTACGCGGATCGGTCTGTCCATTGTTTTTTTTTTATGTGTAAAAGTAAATATTACCGGTGTCTGATGCAGATGACCTGCGTCATACGGGGGCTTGCATGTCGGTGAATTCCGTTGCCGCTTTATTGATCCGGGCACGTGTGTCCGTTTGTCCGATGATGGCGGCGATCTCGAAAACGGGCGGGCCGAATTTACCGCCCACCAGCATGATGCGCAACGGGAGCTGCAGCTCCCCGGGCTTGATGCTGAAATCGGCGGCAGTATCCTTGAAGGATTGTTCGATGGCTTCCGTCGTCCAGGTTTCCATTTTTTCGAGTTCGGTGTTCCATGTGTCGAAGAAACGTTTTTTGTCTGAGTTCCATTTCGGCAGTACGGCTGCTGTGTCGTAGGCTGCCGGTGCCTTGAAATAAAATGAACCCTGGGTGATGAAGTCGGTCAGCAGGGTGCATCGTTCCTTGATGGATGGGATGATGCTTTCGAGCAATGCTTCCGGGGCCTCGATATCGTGTTCACTGAAGATTTGTTTCAGGTCCGGCAGCAATCGCTTCGTGGTGGATCTCTTGATCCATTCGTGGTTGAACCATTTTGCTTTTTCGAAGTCGAATCTGGCACCACCCTTGTGCACGCGTTCTATTGCGAATGCTTCTGTCATTTCCTCAATGGTCATGATTTCCTGTTCTGTGCCATCGTTCCAACCGAGCATAGCCAGCATGTTGACGAAAGCTTCCGGCAGGAATCCCAGTTCCTTGAATCCTTTTGCGGTCTCTTCGGTTTTGGGATCGGTCCAGTTCATGGTGAAGACGGGGAATCCCAGTCGGTCTCCGTCGCGTTTGCTGAGTTTTCCGTGTCCGTCGGGTTTCAGGATCAGCGGCAGATGTGCCCATTGCGGCATGTGGTCGGCCCATCCCAGGTATTTCCAGAGGAGTAGGTGGACGGGTGCTGAGGGCAGCCATTCCTCCCCTCTGAAAGCATGCGTGATCTGCATGAGGTGATCATCCACGACTACGGCAAGGTGGTAGGTCGGCATGCCATCGGCCTTCAGCAGCACTTTGTCATCGACGGTGGAGGTATGGAACTGCACCTGTCCGCGCACCATATCCTCGAACGCCACGGTCTCATCCACGGGCATCAAGATGCGGATCACGTAGGGCGTGCCGGCATCCAGGAGCGCTTTCAAGTCTTCATCGGGCAGGCTCAGGGAGTTGCGCATTTTAGTACGCATCGAAGCGTCGTATTGCGGAGCGGGATTCGCTGGGGTTTTGTATTTTTCCCGCATCCATTCCAGCTCTTCGGTTGTGTCGAATGCGTAGTAGGCGTAACCGTCATCGACCAGTTGCTGTGCATATCTGCGATAGATCTCTTTCCTTTCGCTCTGGCGGTATGGTCCGAAAGCACCGCCCTTCACCGGGCTCTCATCGGGCATGAGGCCGCACCATTGGAGGCAATCCATTATATACTGCTCTGCTCCCGGCACGAACCGCGACTGGTCGGTATCCTCGATCCGGAGTATGAATTCTCCGCCGTGTTTTTTTGCGAACAGATAGTTGTACAGCACTGTCCGTACGCCACCCAGGTGGAGACCTCCTGTGGGGCTTGGCGCAAAACGGACCCTTACTTTTGGGGTAATCATGATGCAAAGATAAATCGGGTAACGTGTATTGTGAATTGGAAACTATCCAGGTATAAATGCGGTCAGCGGGTTCGCGAAACCTGGCACATGCCGGGCCTTCGGGTCTTTGTTTGGTGCCTCGGATCGGTGTCCTTCGCGCAGTATTTTGGTCATGCGACACGCAGAAGGATCATTTTGAGAGAGGTCGTCGTGAAGGTAAAAGACCTGCACATGACATGCGTGTCGGTCTGCCCGGTGCTTCGTGGATGCAGGCGACTGATGCAAAATGTTTTTGGCAGTGCGGGCTTGTTCATTCACCGTCCACTATTTGGATCCTTTCGAAGCACGCTGCATGGATGGCTTTTTTATCTTTGCCTATGCTATATACCGTCAGTTCGCCATGGTGGATCCGGCGTTTGTTTCCTGCCTGCATCTGGGAGATGCCGCAGGACATACCGGCCGTCTACCTCACTTTCGATGACGGGCCCCACCCGGTGGCGACCCCTTTCGTGCTGGACACACTTGGAGCCTACGGCATGAAGGCCACATTTTTTTGCATCGGGCAGAATGTCTTGGCCTATCCGGATCTGTATCAAAGAATACTTGATGAGGGGCATTCCGTGGGCAACCACACACACCGTCATCTCAGCGGATGGAATACCCCCGATGCGGACTATCTCGAAGACATCCGTACGGCCGGCAGGCTTATATCATCGGATCTTTTCCGTCCTCCCTATGGAAGGATCACTTTCTCTCAATTGCGGAAGTTGGGGTCGGGATCCGCACCCATGCGTACCGTCATGTGGTCGGTGCTGAGTGGTGATTTCGATGCACGGATCAGTCCGGAAAAATGCCTGCGGAATGTGATGGACCATATGAAAGCCGGTTCAATCGTCACCTTTCATGAGAGCGAAAAAAGTATGCCTAGGATGATAAAAGTACTATGCTATGTGCTCGATGAGATGAAGCGCCAGGGGTGGGAAGGGAAGAAAATGTAAACTTGGCGAGGTTTTTGATATGGGGGAAAAAAATTGGGCCTGGGTGGAAACCCTGGCCCGTGTTTAATCCGTACCCTATGAAAACTAGGATGTAAGATAGAGGAAAATTCCAATCTGACAAACTTTGCTTCATCAATCTGTAATTATTTTTATGGCGCCTTCACATTCATAAGACGAGAGGGGTGATTTTTTTTCAGA
>CAJBPC010000416.1 GCA_903957405.1 uncultured bacterium
AGTTAGTAAAAGGTCTATTATCTCTTTTAGGTCTCATTCGGCGTGAAAAAAGGGAAAAATTTCTTACTTCCAAACAAATTTGGACCGGCTGACGTATAGATGACGTAAGGTTGTCGTTTTTTCATAATAAATTCATTATCAAATTTGTATCTCAAAGTTATGATAGCCATAAAAGAACTTAGGATCAAAAAGGGAATGACCCAACAGCAACTTGCTGATAATAGCGGGATCACTTTAAGGACCATACAAAGAATTGAGAACGGTGAAGTAAAACCGAGCCTCCATTCTTTAAATACTATCAGTAGAGTCCTCGAAGCAGATATGTCTGCATTAATTCAACAATCAGCATCCAAGCCCTATGAATTCATTGTCAACTTTAAAATCACCGATATGAATCAATTTATCACCGATCTCAAAATCTTGGTAAAAAATCACTGGAAGGTAATCTCCCTAATTGTGTTGGTAATCTGGCTTGCATCCAGTTACACCGATATCAAAGCAGGTATCATAGATGGATGGAATGGGAAATGACCTTTTTTCTCATGTACATATCAATTGTATAATTCAATGATTTGTAGATGGTCATACTTTATTTTTACGCTTAAATAATCTTTTATGAGTAAGGCAATCATCATTCGCCTGATCTTGATTTTGTTTCCATTTGCAGTTATGTCACAGGAGACGAAAGTCCAGTTAACTGAAAAATTAACCATTATTTTTCCTGAAAAACCATTGATGCGTGATATGCAAGGCATCAACATCCAGCATTATGTTCGATTGGCGGATAGCAGCGCCAATTTTATTGTCTCTACTACAAATTTGGAAAAAAGTAGCGGTATGACCGCAGATGTACTCGAGACTGCCCAACAACAAGGTGAGTTCTGGGAGCAGGCGCAAAACGGATTTGTCGCACAACTAGGAAGTGATGCTACTGTTCTTTCGTCCGAGGTTAAAGAAATTTCCGGTAAGCAAGTGCTGCACTTTGTGGCCAGCGCCACCAGGAATGGGAAAAAAGTTGAAATAACAGTATATATGCTTTTTGATGGAGTCTATACGATTAATATCATCCATCAAAAGCGATCCGACGATGCGTCTGTAGAGTTAAAGAATAAATACTTTGCTTCTCTACAAATAGAAAGTAAGTAATTTGCTGAAAGGTCAATGACCAAAAAAACTGCGAACCTTTCTGTGCAGCCTAAAAATAAAACCCTTGTAAGTCAAATACTTACAAGGGTTTATGATTTTTTGAAGTGGTGTGGGGCGGGGTCGAACCGCCGACACATGGATTTTCAGTCCATTGCTCTACCAACTGAGCTACCGCACCTCCTGTACATCAGAGCAATAACCTCTGATAGGGATGCAAAAATAAGGATATTCCGCATTCCTCCAAAATACCAATTCATTTTATACCTGAAACAAATCCGAAAACATTCATTTCTTTTCACCAATCAAAAATAAAGCGGCATCCACGTAGGTAAAATTCTCCGGCTGGAAATGATGAATCGGCTTCGTCACCTTCGATTCGCCCAAACGTACGATTACAACATTCTGCTCTGGAAGGATAAACACGTACTGTCCGAACAAACCATTCATAGCATAAACAGGAACACCGCGATGATGGAAAATCCAATATTGGTATCCATAAAAATCAACAGGAGCATTGTTCTCTGTAGGATCTTTTAGATACATAGCAGGTGAAACTGCTGCATTGATATAAGCCTCAGATACAATTTGTTGTCCGTTCCACTTCCCCTTGTTCAATATCAACTGACCAAATCGGGCATAATCCCTTGCCACGGCATGAAAACAACAAAAGGCTTTCTCATGTCGCTCAGATCCGTCA
>CAJBPC010000417.1 GCA_903957405.1 uncultured bacterium
ATGCCGAAAGTTCATTCCACGGATAAAAGGGTTAAGCATGCATTTCTCTGTTCGGCAAGAAGGCGGAAGCAATGATTTTTCACCGGATAAGGAACCGGCAACACCCGTCGGGTCGCCGGGCATCATCAAAACATCGAGTCACAAACACGTAAAAATCTTTTTTTCATGAGTACAACGGCAACCATCCTCGGGGCTACGGGCATGATCGGAGGCGAGATCCTGAAGCTCCTGCTGGAAGACCCAGCTTATTCGAATCTGCGTGTGGTCGGTAGAAGTTCCTGCGGCGTCATGCATCCCAAGCTGGAAGAGTATGTGATCGACCTGCAAGATCAGAACGCCCTCGAGCAGGCCATTGCCGGGAGCGAGACGGTTTTTGTCGCAGTCGGCACCACCAACCGGCAGGTGAAGGGAGACAAGGAGGCGTACCGCAAAGTGGATTTCGACATTCCCGTCAATGCGGCGAAGGCTGCCGCGAAATTCGGCGTGTATGGGTTTGCGTTAGTATCGGCGGTGGGGGCCGATCCGAACAATGAATACAATTTTTACATCAAGCTCAAAGGGGTCACCGAAGAGACCGTCGCGGAACAGATGATCCCTCAGACGATGATTTTTCGTCCCTCGCTGCTCATGGGCGAGCGGAAGGAGAAGCGGCCCATGGAGAAGATCGCACAGGTTGTGATGCCGGTGGTCAACCTCTGCCTTCGGGGTTCATGGGGCAGATACAAGGGCATCGCCGCGGGCGATGTGGCAAAGGCCATGGTCAATGCGGCAAAGACAAAGCCCAAAGGGATACATTTTTTCGAGTATGCGGAGATGATGGCACTTGCAGGAAAATGAATCATCAGGCTGTCGGGCTGCCATGCATGCGTAAAGCGGCAAGGCCGGAGATCATCATGGTTGTAATCTCCGACCTTGCCGCTTTATGTTTTGGAGGAAATCGGACCCTTTGAAGGCGTACGTTAAAAATCCTGATCCTCATCCTCCTGATAATCGCCTCCGTCACCTTTCATGTCCAGCATCGATCCCATGAGGTCTTTGAATTCGATGCCTGCATCCAGGACTTTCTTGCTGATGAGGGAATGTGAGGCAAGTCCGTGAAGTATGAATTCCATCATGAGTGCGAGTTCCGCTTCCGGCGCGGATGGGAATTGTTTTTTCGCAAGCGCATGAAGTCCGTCTACTTTATAGAGTGCCAGGGTTTTTTCTGAGTCTTTGGTGTTGAAGAGCATGTCGAGCGAGTTTCCCAGATCGAACCAGCTGATGATGCTTCGGAAGGGGTTGTCTGCCGGCTTGGCCTGCTGTCCTTTGACTTTTCTTTTCTTGGGGCCATCCGGGCTCGGGAAGTTTTGAGCGAAAAGGGTTCTTATGGCACGTTCGAGGAGATTGAATGACACCTGGTACGGACCTTCTTGCTCTCCTTCGTAGACCAGTTCGATCTTGCCGGTGACGGAGGGGATGATGCCACTCAGGTCGCTCATCCACACCTGTGTCTTTTTTTCCTTGTTGATGATCGCCCTTCTTTCCGCCGCACTCACGGCATTTTCAAAGGCCGCGATGGTCAGTCGGGCTGATACGCCGCTTTTCTGGTCGACGAATTCGCTGTTGCGTGCTTCGAAGGAAACCTGTTCAATGAGGCGTTTCACGAGGTCGCTGACCTCGACTTTTTTCTGTTGTTCGGGATGGATGGACGCTTCCTGTTTGGTGATGGCGAGTGCCGTCTCAACGCTCTTTGGATAGTGTGTGAGTATCTGGCTTTCTATCCTGTCTTTTAGGGGCGTGACGATGGATCCCCTGTTGGTGTAGTCCTCGGGGTTCGCTGTGAAAACAAACAGGATGTCTAGGGGCATCCTGAGTTTGAAGCCACGGATCTGGATATCTCCTTCCTGCAGGATGTTGAAGAGTGCCACCTGGATGCGTGCCTGAAGGTCGGGCAGTTCATTGATGACGAAGATGCCTCGGTTGCTGCGGGGTATGATGCCATAATGGATCACGCGTTCATCAGCGAAGCTCAGACGGAGGTTTGCCGCTTTCACGGGGTCTATGTCCCCGATCAGGTCTGCCACACTCACGTCGGGCGTGGCGAGTTTCTCTCCGTAGCGTTCGCTGCGGTGCAGCCAGTGTATGGGGGTATCTTCCCCTTTTTCTGCTATCAACGACTTGGCATGGCTGGATGTCGGATGCATGGGGTCGTCGTTGATTTCACTGCCATCGACGACAGGGATGTATTCGTCGAGCAGTTCCGTCATCTGCCGGGCCATTCTCGTCTTTGCCTGGCCGCGAAGTCCGAGGAACAGTATGTTGTGTCGGGAGAGCAGTGCCCTTTCCGTATCCGGGATGACCGAATCCTCATATCCGAGAATGCCGGGGAATGCTTCTTCTCCTTTTTTGAGTTTTGAGATGAGGTTTTGACGAATCTCTTCTTTCACCGAACGGGGGATATAGCCCGAACGTTTCAGTTCACCTAATGTTGATGGTCGCATAATGTATTCTTTTCTAAGGCTTCTTTTGCTCAGTAGAGTGATTTCCTCTTACCGCTTTCGAAATCGGTGAATATGAAAGCACCGAGTTTGTCAAGGGATGCGAAGAAAGCCTTTCCGTTGTTGGTCTCCGTGAATTCATTCACGAATTTCTGCAGGTATGGGTCGCTGGCGATCATGAAGGTCGTTATCGGGATCTTCAGTTTCTTGCATTGCGCCGCGAGGTTGAGGCAGCGGGCGGTTATCTTCCTGTCGAGGCCGAAGCTGTTCTTATAGTATTTGCCAGCTATCTTGAGGCAGGTGGGTTTCCCGTCGGTGATCATGAAGATCTGTTTGTTCGGGTTTTTCCTTCTGCGAAGGATGTCCATTGCCATCTCCAGTCCTGCGACGGTGTTGGTATGGAATGGACCGACCTGCAGGTATGGGATGTCTTTGACTTCGATCATGGATGCATCGTCACCGAATACGACGATGTCCAGCGTATCCTTCGGGTATTTCGTTTTGATGAGTTCGCTGAGGGCCATGGCCACTTTCTTGGCGGGCGTGATCCTGTCTTCCCCGTAGAGGATCATCGAATGCGAGATGTCGATCATCAGTACGGTCGATGTCTGCGTTTTGAAGTCGGTCTCGCGGATCTCCAGGTCATCTTCGCTCATGCGAAATGAATCGATCCCGTGTTGAATCTGTGCGTTGCGAATCGAGCTTGTGAAATCGATCTGTTCGATCATGTCGCCGAAGCGAAAGGGCCTGGTCTCGGAGTTTGACTCGTCTCCAAGTCCGGGCTTGAAGGACTGGTGGTTGCCCTGTTTTGATTTCTTCAGTTTTCCGAAGATCTCCTCCAGGCTTTTCTTTCGAATACCCTGTTCGGTCTTGGGTGTGATCTTGAAGGCTCCGTCACCCGCGCTTTCATCGAGGTATCCTTTTTGTTTGAGGTCTTCGATGAAGTCACCCATACCATATTCGGCATCGGTGAGCTGGTATTTCTTATCGAGCTGTGTCATCCAGTTCAGGGCTTCATTGGCCTCTCCGCTGGTATAGGAGAGAAGCTGCAGGAATATATCCAGCAGCTTCTCGAAAGTTGATTTTCCGTTGCTGTTCGGGTTGAAGTTGGTGAAGCGGTATCCTTTCATAATGTTTCCTTACTTAATGACAATTCACTTCCCCTTAAGTTCATTCCCGATGCTGCCTGCCTGTCCGATTGACCTTTATTTCATGGAATCGGGCGCATTCATGATGATTCCGGATGATTCGTTCGATGGCAACGCCGCTTTTTTGTACATCATCTCCATGTTATTCAGGTACTCCTGCAGGGCAAAAGACTGGCGGATATCGATGAACATTCCCCTTTGCCGGTTGCTGAGGTTGTCCGCTTTTCCGGTCATGATGTCCTGTATGGCCATCATGAGTTCCTGTACCGACATGTTTCCGAGGTAAGCGTAGTATGCGAGTTGTTCCCGGAGGTCTTTGTTCACGGCACCGGCGATCTTATCGCCGAGTTTTGTGTCATCGGCTTTGTATGCGGCTTCAGCCAGCTGGGCGCTGATCATGTTATGTTGGTTCTGGCGGCTTACCAGCCCGTAGGGCACATTGTCTGCGCGCATGTTGCTGTCAAGCCTTTGGAGGAGTTTCCTTGCCTCTTCTTTGCGATTGCTGGACGCCAGGCTGTTTGACACTTCAGCATACGACTGGCGGATGCCTATGAGGTGCCTGCGGTTTTCCTCATCGAAGTACACGCCTTGTTTTTCCGATCCTCCGAAAGCGAAGTCTTTGTTGAGTTTTTCGAAAGCCCATCCGTCGTTCACCATATTCTGGCCTGCGAGGGGCACCAAGCGATAGCTCATGCCGTCGTTGCGGAGGTATTGCGCGAATCCCAGCTCTCCGAAGGGCGAGGTGAAGTAGATGGGGCGCTTCCATTTGTTTGCGGCGATGACGTTCAGCACGGCCAAATCGTTTTTGAGCAGGATGTTCCGGGGCAGTTCGAAACGGATCTCCGTCAGGACGCTGTCTTCCGGATTCACGGTTTTGTTCTGGCGGACGAGGTTCACGTCTACGGTGATGGCGATCTTTTTCACCGGGAGGAAGTTCATCATGGATCCGTCCTGGGCCTGTACCATTTTCTCAGGGTCATCGCTGCCGATGAAATCGTTCATCAGGCTGTACAGTTCTATGTATCGGTTTTGGTCTGTCAGGCCCGACTTCTCATAGAAGCGTACGAAATCCCTTTTGCTGCCTTCGATCTTATCTGCCGACCAAAGCACATCGATGGGGTCGCTGTCATTGATCTTATAGCGGAGCTGATTGATGTACCAGTCGATGCCCAGCAGGCTATAGTTGACGACCCTGACATCTTTGCGGATGCCTTCCACTTCTTGGGCGTACCAAAGCGGGTAGGTGTCGTTGTCGCCGAATGAGAAGAGGATGGCATTGGGTGCGCAGCTCTCCAGGTAGTTTTTTGCGAGATCGCGTGCCATGACTTTCTTGCTGCGGTCATGGTCATCCCATTCCTGTGATGCCATGATCACCGGTACGGCCAGCAGGGTGATGCCTGCGGCTGCGTAGTTCGCTCCGGCCTGGCCGAGGAAGCGCTGCAGCCATTCCTTGACCTGCATCACACCCAGACCGATCCAGACGGCAAATGCGTAGAACGAGCCGACAAAGGCATAGTCTCGTTCGCGGGGTTGGTTGCCTGCCTGATTCAGGTAGAACACGATGGCCAATCCGGTAAAGAAGAACAGCAGGAAGGTCACGAGGAAGTCGCGTTCATCCTTTCGGTATTGGAAGAAGATGCCGATCAGCCCGAGGATGAAGGGTAGGGCGAAGAGTGTGTTCCTTGCCTTATTGTTCCGGAGCGTTTCTGGGAGTTTGTCTTGGTTTCCGAGGAGCATGTTGTCGATGAATGCAATGCCGGTGATGGTATTGCCGTCCCGCACATTCCCGAGGCCCTGTACGTCGTTTTGTTTTCCGATGAAGTTCCATCCGAAGTAGCGCATGTACATCCATCCGATCTGGTACGACAACGCCCAGCGGATATTGTCGACCTGTGTGGGTCTTTCATCCTCGCCGAGGTTCAGCCATTGCTTGTAGAATGTAGCGTGACCTTGTTCGTTGCTGGCATCCCACACACGCGGCAGGAGCATCTTGTCTTCGCTTTCATATACCGGGGTGATATCTCGCCCCGTGCTGATGTAATTCTCCTTGCCTTTGACGTATTTGAGGTCACCTTCTTCGTAGTTGGAGGGGGATGCCGTGAATACCTGCCCGTAGATGAGGGGGAAGTCGCCATATTGTTCACGGCCGAGGTAGCCGACAAGGCTCATGGGGTTGTCGACATTGTACATATCGATGGCGGGATCCGCTGCAGACCTCACAAGGGTTGTGAGGTAAGTCGAGTAGCCGATCATCATGAAGCCGAAGCACCACATGACCAGTTTGAGTGCATATGGATTTTTTTTGATCGCAGTCAATCCGTAGCGACCACCCATATAGACAGCCGCTGCCACGATGAGTATTTTCAGTGCGGAGGAACCTGTCGTGCCTTCGGAAATGAAAGGATAGAGCACGGTGAATGCCATGAGTGACAGCCAGATGATGAATGGCATGCTCTTAATTCCGTCAGCGTTTGACAGGCGGATGCCGTACCAGATGAGTGCGGTCAGCAGCAGGAAATAGAAGATGAATCCACTGAAGAAAGGCAGACCGAGGTTGTTGACGAAGAAGATGTCGAAGCTGCCAGCCGCCTTGATGGTGTATTGTATGACGGCCTTTTGCACCACTCCGGTGATGATGCATCCAACGACAAAGGCCCAGAAAGTACCCCAGGCGGTCACTTTGAACCTTTTGAAGTAGTAGATCATCACGATGGCCGGTATTGTGAGTAGGTTCAGCAAGTGCACACCGATGGACAGGCCCATTATGAAAAATATCAGGACGATCCAGCGGTCGGCTCCTTCCTGGCCCGCCTGGTGTTCCCATTTGAGCATCATCCAGAATACGAGTGCGGTGAAGAAGGATGACAGTGCGTACACCTCGCCTTCTACCGCGCTATACCAGAATGAGTCGCTGAAAGTGTAGGCAAGGGCACCCACTGTGCCGGCCGCCATGATCGAAAAGATCTGTTGGCCCGAGAGCTCGTTGCTCTCCTTGTGATAAATTTTTCGTGCGAAGTGCGTGATGGTCCAGAAAAGGAAGAGGATCGTGAATCCGCTGGCCACTGCGCTCATGACGTTCACCGCCTTTGCTGCTGTCAGGGGGTCATCACCGAAGATGATGATGAATACACGACCGATCAGGACGAATAACGGTGCTCCGGGCGGGTGTGGGACCTGCAGTTTGAAGCAGGAACTCACGAATTCTCCGCAATCCCAGAGGCTTCCCCCTGCTTCTGCGGTCATGATGTACACACTGCTTGCGATCAGCGCTACTAGCCAGCCGGTGATGTTATTGATCTTTTGAAATGACATGGGTTCATGTTGAATTTGAGTGGCAAACCTAAAGGAATTTTATTTACAGGCAAAGGACGGTTTATAGCTTCATGTGCTGTTCTGCGGACAGGAGCGGTCTTCATTCGAAATAGACCCTGACTGTCTGGTAGAAAAGCTTTGTTTGCATGAATTGGCTGCCGGCGCCATTGTTTTTGTCAGAGTACCCCTCGAGGCCGAAAAGCCCCGCCGCATTGCCCTTGTTGACGGCGATCTCAAGGTAACCGGCGGAGTTGAAAAGGGCCGATTTCTCCCCTTCCGGCACATCGGCGTAGGTCTCGCTGAACCTGTCGATCACTTCATCCCTTCTGAAGACTATCTTAAAGCCCCTGCCATTGCGATGCGCTTCAAATTCATTCCGGGTGATGTTGACGACGACGTTCTCGAAATGGTCTACGAATATGATCTGCCCCTCTATCCAGTTGCTGCCCAGCAATGGCCTTAGGGGATTCATCTCCCGGAAAGCGATATCCGCGGAACCGATCTTTTCCATCGGCTGGCCGCTGAGCAGGTCGGTAAAGGCCTGAGCGAACACCTGGGCGAAGTAGAGTGTGTTCTTCTGGCGAGATTTGTCAAGGGGCAGCGCCACCAGTGCATCCGGTCTGCCTTCCAGGATCATGCTGAGCAGCCCGTTGTCGGCGATGCCGATGTACTGATTTTTATGCCTTGCCAGCAGGAGATGTTGTGCCTTGGAATCGAAGAGGTTTATCAGTGCCATGTGAAAACTCTCCTCCGGGAAATGCCTGAATGCGTTGCGGCAGACATAGGCCGCCTGTGGATAGTTGAAAGGGACAAGTCGGTGGGTGATGTCAACGATGTTGAATCCCTCGTTGATCTGGAGCACCTGGCCCTTTACGGC
>CAJBPC010000418.1 GCA_903957405.1 uncultured bacterium
GAAGGATTCGTTCTGGATGAACCGGTAAAACAGCTTGCCTCCCGTGAAATGCACCGCCCGCCGAATATCGTCCGCAATGAAAAAAGCGGCCGCGATGAACTTTGCGATGAACAATCCGATTAGGATCGAATACACATTGATGCGCAATGCCTTTGGCCATTGCTCGATATGCACCAACGGACCTGCGATGTAAATAAACACCGCAAGAGCGGGGAATAACCAGTACACTCCGTACATGAGCCATTTCCATCGCTCCGGCAGATGCTGGGTCACCAATCGGAAAGCCAGAAAAACATACCAGTCAAGCAGCAGCATCGCAATGATGAAAACGGAGGAAGCGAATAGTCTATTCATGCATCTTCAGGTGTGAAATGAAAAATCCGCCCATAGTCCGGGTCGGAATGATCAGAAATTGAGGAACTCATCCACTTGCGCGCTGAGTGCGGCGATGGTGGAGGCATCGGTGAGGTTTCCTTCGGCATCGATGAGTTTATCGATCATGGAGACGGGCAACCTGTTTGGCAGAACGGCCACTTTCAGGTAATTCAAAGTGCCGGTCAGATGATCCAAACCCCGCAAATTGCCGGCACGACCTGAGGATACCCCCGTGAGCATGGCTTTCTTCCACCACCATACCGGCTTGATGTCCGACAGGTCGATCATAGTTTTCAACGAACCGGGAAAGCTGCCATTGTACTCGGGTATTACGAAGATGAACTTCTGCGTAGGAATCAGAATCTCCGATTCAAGCCTTGCCAACTCCGGACTCCTGCCGTTGAGGTCCAACCCTTCGAGGCTTACAAGGTTTGATTCCTGCCCTTTTTCTTTCAATATCGCCCCTATGAGCCTCGCCACTTTCAACGTGTTGCTGCCGACCCTGTTGGTGCCTGAGATGATGGTATGTGTCATTAATGTAATCAATTGCAGTGATAACGTGTTTTGTGAATATATTGTTCCCTTAAATAGTGCCGAAAACGTAATTTTGACAGCTTGTCAGATTATACGCGAAAGGATCATCGGCATGGAGACGCACTGGAAAGGTACGCAAAGCCCTTTCACGGCAAACTCCACGTATGTTCTACCGACTCAAAGACACAAGAACCGACATGAAACTGACTTATTACGGACATTCCTGTTTCAGCATGGAGATCGGGGGAAAACACATCCTTTTCGACCCCTTCATCACGGGTAATCCACTGGCATCGGAGATCCGGGTGGGTGACATCCACGCTGATTTCATATTTGTGACACACGGCCACGCCGACCATATCCTCGATTGTGTGGATATCGCAACGCGAACCGGGGCCCTTGTCGTCACAAACTGGGAGATTCATGAATGGCTCAACAAACAGGGCGTGGGGAACACCCACCCGATGAATACCGGTGGTAAATGGCAGTTTCCATTCGGCATGGTGAAGGCGGTGACGGCAGTGCACTCCTCGGGCTTGCCTGACGGTACATATGGAGGCAACCCCATGGGTTTCGTTGTCAAGTCGGCGAGTGGGAATTTTTATTACAGTGGGGATACCGCCCTCACCCTCGACATGCAGCTTGTAAACAGCTTTGTTCCACCGGATTTTTCCATCCTGCCGATAGGAGATAATTTCACGATGGGCTTCGAGGATGCGGCAAGAGCGGCCCACATGCTGCAGTGCCGGAAAGTCATCGGGGTGCACCAGGGCACATTCGGACTTATAAAGATTGACATTGACAAGGCAAAATCGCATTTTGTGCATCAGGGACTGGAACTGATCATACCGGTCATAGGCAATACCATCGAAATCTAAACAAAGGGAAAACAGGAAACATATGGCTCGAGTCATCGGGATAGCAAACCAAAAGGGAGGTGTGGGCAAGACCACCACGGCAATCAACCTCGCAGCAAGCCTGGCAGTGCTGGAATGCAGGACGCTGCTCGTGGATGCTGACCCCCAGGCCAACAGCACGTCAGGCATTGGTTTCGATCTTCAGAACATCCACCAAAGCCTGTATGACTGCATGATCAACTCCGCCAAGGTCAAGGATCTGATACTGAAGACGGATGTCCCGAACCTTTTCCTCATCCCTTCCCATATCGACCTCGTGGGTGCGGAAATAGAGATGATCAACCAGCCACAACGCGAACTGGTACTCAAACACATTCTCGATGAGATCCGCAATGATTACGATTTCATCATCATCGACTGCTCCCCTTCCCTGGGACTGATCACGGTGAACGCACTGGTGGCGTCAGATAGCGTCATCGTGCCGGTGCAGGCGGAGTTCTTCGCCCTCGAGGGATTGGGCAAACTGTTGAATACCATCAAGATCGTACAGTCGCGACTGAACCCAGACCTCGTCATTGAAGGGATACTGATGACCATGTACGATGGACGCCTCAGGCTATGCAACCAGGTCGTCAATGAAGTGCGAAGGCATTTCGAAGAAACCGTTTTCGACACGATCATCCACCGCAACAGCCGCCTCAGCGAAGCCCCGAGCGTCGGCAAGCCGGTCATCCTCTATGATGCGGAATGCAAGGGGAGCATCAACTATCTCCACCTCGCAAAAGAGATCATGCAAAAAAACAACATGACAAAAATCAATCAATCTGAACGAATACTAAGCCTGGACGATGAGTAATACACAACCGAAAAAGGAGATGCTGGGTAAGGGCATACGATCGCTGCTGCAAGGGATAGACTCGGATATGAAAAACGCCTCGGGCAGCCTCAAGACGGAAGTCGTGGAAAAGACCACATCCACCGTGCGCGTGCCGATCGAGCAGGTGGAAGTGAACCCCAAACAACCCCGTCAGGACTTCGACGAACAAGCATTGAAGGAACTCGCGGAGTCGATAAAGACGCATGACATCATTCAGCCACTGACGGTATCAAGGGTCGGTCCGAATAAATACAGGCTGATCGCGGGAGAAAGAAGACTCCGCGCATCCAAGATGGCAGGACTCAAGGATATTCCCGTATTTGTCCGCGAAGCCAACGACCAGCAACTGCTGGAGATGGCATTGCTGGAAAATCTGCAGCGGCAAGACCTTAACGCCATTGAAATAGGCCTCAGCTATAAAAGGCTCATGGAAGAATGCGACCTCACACAGGAACAAGTGGCCGAACGCATGGGCAAGGAAAGAAGCACCGTCACAAACTATATCCGGCTGCTCAAACTCCCCCCGAACATCATGGTGGCCGTCAGGAACGGAGTCATCACCATGGGGCATGCAAGGGCCATCGTGAACGTAGAAGAAGTGGATAAACAATTGCACCTATTCAAAGAGATCGTGAACAAAAAACTGTCCGTCAGGGAAACAGAGAACCTCGTACGGACGATGTACCATACGAAGAAAAAAGAAACGAAACCAACGGATAAATCCGGCCTGCCGCCTTTCTACAAGAAAATAGAAGATACCCTCTGCTCCCATTTCGGCACTAGGGCAAAACTTCAACATCAGAAAAAAGGGCACGGACAAATCGTATTGGAATACTATTCCGTCGAAGAACTGAACGCGCTGCTAGACAAAATGAAGGTCACCGTACATTGAAAATGACTGCCAGGGCCGCACGGATCATACCGATATTCCTGATGTGTACCATATCGTCATACCTGTCCGTCGGACAGGCATTGACGGATACATCCAGATCATCAAAAAAAACGGCACAGCCTGATGCTAAAAATAAAGCTGAGCCGAAAATATCCGACACCGCAAAAAAAGAAAGATCCCTCGCGGCGAATGCAGCCCTTCGGTCGGCTTTGATACCGGGCTGGGGACAAGCATACAACAAAATATACTGGAAGCTCCCCATCGTCTACGGCGCCCTGGCCGTACCCGTGGCAACCTTCGCCTATAACCTTTCATGGTATAGAAAATGCCGTGAAGCCTATACAATCAGGTACCGGAACGATACATCCGTCATAACACCAGACCTGCCCATAGACGGGATCGACCCACAACTGAAACCCCTGTCGACGCAATCCCTCAAATTGTACAGGAATGAATTCAGAAAAAACGTAGATTTCTCCGTACTCGCATTTCTGGCCGTATGGGGGCTCAATGTGGTTGATGCCGCAGTCGACGGGCACCTTCGATCCTTCAACGTGTCCGACGACCTTAGCTTCAAAATCGATCCGGGCCCCACCCCGCTGGGCAATAGGGCAACC
>CAJBPC010000419.1 GCA_903957405.1 uncultured bacterium
ATGAATCCTGTGCTCTAACCACCTGAGCTACCCCGCCAAAAATATAAATCCTGTGCTCTAACCACCTGAGCTAACCAGCCGTTAGGGCGGCAAATATATGCCTTGATTCAGACATAAACAAACACCTCACATCTTAAAACAGAATGCTGTTAGCGTATGAGAAGATGTCAGCTTTCCAGCAGTTGCCTGATCGCCACCGCGATCTTTTCCGGAGAGGGGAGCATGGCGCGCTCCAGGATCACATTCATCGGAACGGCGGGAAGGTCGACAGAGCCGACCACTTCGACAGGCGCGTCCAAATGCCTGAAGCAGGCATGCGATATTCTGCCGGCAAGTGCTTCTGCAAATGAATTCCGGGTGGTATCCTCTGTGAGGACAAGGCATCGGCCATGCCGTTTCACGGTCGCGAACACCATCTCTTCATCCAACGGATACAGGGTTCGAAGATCCACGATCTCCACCTGTCCGGGGAAGCGGATCGCAACAGCACGCGCCCAATGCACACCCATACCGTAAGTGATGATACAACAGCTATCCCCCATTTTCACCCGCACAGGGTCTGCCGCCAAAACCTGGGCCGCCACTCCGAGCGGAAGGATATAATCCCTGCCGGGTTCCGGCCGCTTGGCATCCTCGGTGAATGGCACTTTGCTCCAGTAGAGCCCCTTGTGCTCCAGCATCAGCACCGGGTTCGGATCAAGGAACGCGGCCTTCATCAGACCTTTCATATCCGCCGCGTTCGAAGGATACACGACTTTGATGCCCTTGATGGTGAGCAAAGTCGATTCAACGCTTCCGCTATGGTAAGGCCCGCCTCCGCCGTAAGCGCCCACCGGCACGCGGATGAGCGCCTGCACCGGGAACCGGCCCATCGTGAGGTAACAGGATTTGGAAAGCTCCGTCACGAGCTGGTTGAAACCGGGATAGATATAATCCGCGAACTGCACTTCCACGATGGGTTTCATGCCCGCGGCACACATGCCCGCCACAGAGCCTATGATATACGCTTCCTGGATGGCAGTGTTGAACACCCGGTCATCTCCGAACTGCTCCGCCAGCGTGGCGGCCTCACGGAACACGCCGCCCAATCGCCGGCCGACATCCTGCCCGTACAATACCGCACCAGGGTGATCCTCCATGATCTCCCGAATGGCCTTCAATGCCGCGTCGACCATCACGATGCGATCCTGACCGCCCTCATTCCGGTTACCCGTTTCCGTTATATTCACCGGATCGGAGCAGACATGGTCCGACACCGTCCCGGGATCGGGCTCCGCCGCCTCGGATGCCCTTTGGAAGTCATCCGCCACGATCGTACGGGCTTTCTCCCTGATATCCGCCAGCTCGTCTTCGGCAATGCCGCGCCGGAACAAGGTCTCCTCCAGCTTCAGAAAGGGATCCCGCCTTGCACTCATCTCCAGCTCCGCTGGCGTCCGGTAAAACTCCTTCCTGACGCCACTCGTATGATGACCCAGCAAGGGCACATCCGCCTGCACCATCCATGGACCGGACCCTGCCCGCACTTCTTCCATCACGCGGCCCATCTCTTTGTGGCAGACCTCAAAATCAGTTCCATCCAATTGCAACCGGTTCATGCCCCTGAATCCGGCAGCATATCCGAAAGCATCCATGGCCCGGGTCTCACCGGCAGTGGCACTGATGCCCCACTGGTTATCCTGCACCAGGAATATGATCGGGAGTTTCATCAAAACAGACACCTGGAAGGCCTCGCTCACCTCCCCTTCCGTGATGCTCGCATCTCCCAATGAACACACCACGACAGGGGGAAGGTCTGCCGTGGGAATGCCACTGACGGCATGGTAGCGATCCCTGTATCTAAAAAGCAAACCCTGTGCAATGCCTGTGGTGGGAATGGCCTGCATCCCGGTGGCACTGCTCTGATGGATGATGGTCGGGATACCCGCTCCGCGGTGATTCGCATGTGCGTAATAGGAACGACCGCCCGAGAATGGGTCTGCACCCTTACCGAGCAACTGCAGCATAAGCGAATAGGGAGAAAAGCCCAATCCAAGGAGCATGCTCTCGTCACGGTAATAGGGACTGACAAAATCCTGCGGAAGCAAGTGATAAGCGGTCGCCAGCTGGATGGCCTCGTGGCCCCGGGAAGTGGAATGCACATACCTGCAAACCGCACGGTTGGATTCGTATATCCCGGCCATGTGACCGGCCAGACTCATGTGGTGATATGCGCGTAATAGGGGCAATGGGAGGTGATTTAGGAAACAGGTCAGCACAGATGGCGGCAGTAATCCAACGCCACAGGCTGCCGATCCCATGCAATCGCTCTTGGCAATGATAGCGAATAGTATCAGTATCCGCGAATAATTTTCACAGGCGGTCAAAAAGTATCGCAGAGATAAAAAGTCCTTACTACTTGACGGTCAGATCGAATAGCTTGTCCTTCTCGATAAACCCTTCAAGCTCATCACCCACTACGCACTCGCCTACGCCTGCAGGAGTACCGGTGAAGATGAGGTCGCCGATATTGAGGGAGAAATAATTCGATATGTGTGAAATGATTTTGTCGAAATTGAAGAGCATGAGCGAAGTATGGCCTTCCTGGACGAGTTCCTTGTTTTTATGCAGGCTGAATCGGATCTCCTTCTTCATGTCCTCCGGCTTGAGGTCTATCCACTTGCCGATGGCAGCCGAGTTGTCCCATGCTTTTGCCTTTTCCCAGGGCAGACCTTTCTTTTTCAGTTCGTCCTGAATATCGCGGGCGGTGAAGTCGATGCCGATGGTCACGCCGTTATAGTACTTATTGGCGTGCCTTTCCTGGATGTACTTGCCGTTCTTGCAGATCCGCAACACCAGTTCCGCCTCATAGTGCAGTTCATTGGTGAACTCCGGATAATAAAACGGCGTATTTGCCTGCAGCAATGCGCTTTTGGGCTTCATGAATATGACAGGCTCGTCCGGAACATCGTTGCCGAGTTCTTTCGCGTGGGCAACATAGTTCCTGCCGACACAGAATATTTTCATGTTCAAAGATGTTTTTAAAGGGCCTTGGGTCATCCCGACTTGACATCAGGGATCGTTAGTGGCTTTTATATCAGAAATCTGGATGTAGGTTGGCTAAAGTAATAGAAACCATTGATTAATTCAAGGGGTGAAGTCTAAATTGTTGAACGAGGTCATCGTCCTTGCGGGACCGGAAAAAATGAATGACTCGATCAGTTCGGCGCATTTGCCGATCTTGGCTTGCACCACGGGCGCTTCCTGCTGATCCCATCGCCCGAGGACGAAGTCTACCTGCCCTCCTTTCGGGTAGTCGTTACCGATACCGAAGCGGAGTCGTGCGTACGCATTCGTGCCAAGTGATTCCTGAACACTCTTTAATCCGTTATGCCCGCCGTCGCTTCCGCTCGTCTTGAGGCGGAGCTTGCTGAGTGGCAGGGCGATCTCATCAATGATCACCAGGAGATGCTCGATGGGCACATGCTCTTTGTCCATCCAGTACTTCACCGCCTTCCCGCTGAGGTTCATAAAGGTATTCGGCTTGATGCACACGACCTTCCTGCCTTTTATCCGTACCGTGGCGATATCCGCCAGCCTGCCGGTGGCGAACATGCCGGACTGTTTCGATACGAAATGGTCCAACACATCAAAGCCGATGTTATGTCGGGTCTGCCGGTATTCGTCACCGATATTGCCTAGGCCCGCGATCAGATAGGTTGACATGCCGCAAGGACTTTAAAAAAAAGCCCCTCCGTTGGTTTCGGAGGGGCACTGATTATATGACTGTTCATCATTTCTTGGCTCCGCCTTTGGCCGGAGCGGCTTTACCGCCCTTGGCAGTTCCTGCTGACGCTTCTTCCTGCTTGAGCTGGCGGGTCATGGTGACCGATGCCATCGGAATCCGCGGGGAGTTCAGGATCTCGTAGTGTTCGATTTTCACATCTTCCACACGGATATTCCCGTTCAACTCAAGATTCGTGATGTCCACTTCAATGTTCTCCCTGAGGTATTTAGGGAGCGTCTTGATGTTGAGCGATTTCATCTTGATGACCAGCTTGCCGCCAGATTTGACGCCGATGGATGCTCCGGTGTATTTCAGCGGGATGGTGGCGGAAATCTTCTTATCCTCCACCAACTCCAGCATATCCACGTGGTTCAGCCTGTCTGTGACCTTATCGAACTGAAGGTCCTTCAGGATGCACACATAGGTTTCGCCATCCACCTTGATATTCGCAAGCTGGAAGTCTGGCGTGTACACCAGTGGTTTGAAAGCTACGGCCGGCGCCGCAAAAGAAATCACTTTAGCACCCCCGTAAATTACACCAGGTACCATGTCCTGAGAGCGTAACTGGCGGGTGGCTGACTTGCCCGTTCCGGTCCTCAGTTGTCCTTCGATTGTAACCGTTTTCATTGTATATTAATTAAAAAATTACGATTGGATAATGCTCCATCGTCGCTGCACCGGGTGCTTTGCGCACATCACCGGGGCGGAGACCATGGTGTTTTCACCACTCACTTATTCCTCAGCTGCGAGTGTATGAACAAGCTCGCGATGCTTTTGTTCTCATAAGTGTTCGTGATAGCTGAAGCAAAAAGCTCATGAACACTCAGTACTTTCAGCTTCGACGAATGTCCCCTCAACGGTATCGTGTCGCAGACCACCAACTCCTCGAGCACACTGTTCTCGATATTCGCATAAGCGTTACCGCTGAGTACAGGGTGTGTGATGAGTGCCCGCACGCTATTGGCGCCCTTGTCTTTCAACAGTGTCGCCGCCTTCGTGAGCGTACCGGCCGTATCGCAGATGTCGTCGATTATCACGACATCCCTACCCACCACATCTCCGATCACGACCATGCTGGCGATCTCATTCGCACGCTTTCTGTGTTTATCACAGATGACCATGTCGGTATTAAAATAACTGGCCATCTCCCGGATCCTGTTCGCGCTTCCCACGTCGGGGGCCGCAAAGGTAAGGTTTTCCAATTTAAGATTCTGGATATACGGAATGAAAATAGCCGAACTGTCGAGGTGATCGACAGGGATGTCGAAGTACCCCTGGATCTGCGGTGCGTGCAGATCCATCGTGATGACCCTGTCGGCCCCGGCGGCCGTCAATAGGTTGGCCACAAGCTTGGAGCCGATGGCCACCCGGGGCTTGTCCTTGCGATCCTGCCGGGCATACCCGAAATATGGAATGACCGCGATGATCTTGTAGGCGGAAGCTCGCCTCGCCGCATCGATCATTAACAGCAATTCCATGAGATTATCACTCGGAGAAAACGTGCTTTGCACAAGGAAAACGTAATCTCCTCTTATACTTTCGAGGAAAATCGGCTGCAACTCTCCGTCACTGAATTTCTGGATGCTGATCTTTCCCAGTCCGGGGCCGCATTTACCGGCGATCTTCTCTGCCAGATACTGTGAGTTGGTTCCGGAGAAGATCTTGACTGAAGGACCTATTCTTTCCATAACCGCAATTATGCGGCGAAGGTATCGAAAGCATAAGAAAATCAATACAGAAGAAACCCACATGGGTGGTGCATAAGTATCGGATATTCAGTTGCAACATTGCATAAAATCACTTATGGGCCGGCAACAGCCCGATAAAACAGGAGTTAAAAAAATTATGAGCGGACTACCCGGAAATCCCATGAAGTCATGGGCGCAGACTGACAGGCCCCGTGAAAAATTCCGCGAACTCGGTGCGGCCAGCCTCAGCGATGTGGAACTGCTATCCATCCTCATACAAAACGGCACCCGCGAACGATCGGCAGTTGACCTGGGCCGCGAGGTGATGCAAAGAAGCAAGAACAACCTCGTCGAACTGGGCCGGCTATCCATAAGGGAACTCATGAAGGTGAAAGGCATCGGACTGGCAAAGGCGGTCACGATAGCGGCAGCCATGGAACTGGGAAGGCGGAGGCTGGCGACCGAAAGCCTCGACAAACCGCATGTCGGCAACAGCACGGGCATCGCAAAATTCCTGCAGGCGAGGTTCCGCGACCTGCCGCATGAAATCTTCGCCGTGGTATTCCTGAACCGGGCGAATAAGATCCTCCATTTCGAGATCATCAGCTCCGGAGGCATGACGGGTACCGTCGCAGATCCCAGGATCATCCTGAAAAAAGCACTGGAAGAAGATGCCGTCAACATCATCCTCTGCCACAACCACCCCTCCGGGAACCTGACACCAAGCCGCGCAGATGAAGAACTGACATGGAAAATCCGGGAGGCGGCCGGCTACTTCGACATCAAACTGCTCGACCACCTGATCGTGAGCTCCGAAGGTTACTTCAGTTTTTCCGACGAAGGATTGCTATGAACACCTTCCAACACCACCGACGCGTGATATTGACAGACGGGCATGCGAAAATTCCCGAATTGCCATACCTTCGGCTTTCAAGATCAAACCATGTCCGAACAGGATCAAAGCCAACTCAACATAGAAATATCCGAAGAAATCGCAGAAGGCCAGTACGCCAACCTGGCCATCATCACCCATAGCCACGCAGAGTTCGTGCTTGACTTCGTCAACGTCATGCCCGGCACGCCTAAAAGCCGTGTGAAATCAAGGATCATCCTCACGCCTCAGCATGCCAAACGGCTCATGAAAGCGCTGAAGGAAAACCTCGAGAAATTCGAACATGCCAACGGCTTCATCAAAGACCTCGAGGAGGTACAGATGCCGATGCATTTCGGCGGACCAACGCCGCAGGCCTGACATCACTGAAACTCCAGATCCCCTGCATCCGAAACTCGGTGCGACCGGCATTTTCGACAAATACCGTCCTCGCGTATTTGCAGGAAACCCGCCATTGCCTGCCGATCTTACGGGAAAACACAACATAACACCTTGCTCCTGTCTCGAAAAGCGTCGACACGGCATGCTGGAAAAGCACGTCGTTCTCATACGCATAGATCCTTGCCCCGTAGCCTTCCGTATCGAAATACGCCAGCCGGGCGATGACAGAAAACGGTTTCCCCATCGGTTTATACAATAGGTCTGTCAGAAAAAGACTCCCATCCTCCCTCGCCAAACCCAAACGATGCCTGCTGTATTCCGCACGGGCCCTCAAGAGGATGTCGGTCCCGAAATGCATGGACAGCTGCATGCGCAGTCCCGACCGGATGCCGGGAGTCAAGGCATACATGTTCGCGCCGAAAGCCTGTTGATTCATTTCCTTTGACTCATACTGCCAACGGATGGAGACTTCCGTCTTCTTGTGCGGTTTGTAGACGGCATGCCACATCGTGCTGTAGCCACCCGAAGGCCTGTCGGCCCGGTATGTGATCCACGGAAAACGATACAGGTCGATATGTCCGTTGATCCGCCACGACGGCACGGGCCTGATCGTTATGCCTGCATAAATACCGCGCTCATTCGCAGGTTCAGAACCCTCCGTAAAAGCGTTCGCCTGAAGGGCTCTGTAAGCGGGGTCGATATGCCGATGGACGATGGAGACATCCACGGAGGGGTGCAGACTGGCCATCAACCCATTGAGAAAAGCCTTACTGCCCCGCTGGTCCACAGCGGCCTCTCCGAAAAAATGGACGTTCCGGACCGTACATCCGTAATCCATGGAGAAATTCGACCAGCGCCGCCCGGCGATGGCATATAGGTTGTGGGGATCCGGTGCTTTTTGCAGCGGAAGGCTGAACCCATAACCGATGCCATTCACGGATATGCGCAGACCGCTGCCACGAAAGCGCAGACTCCCGCCGACCGTCCGTTGCAGCAGCGCATCCTTGTCGTCCAGCTCTGAAAGGGTGCGGTGGTATCCAGAAGTCTGGAACGAACTGACCCGTCTTCCCGCAGCCGAGAGGCTGTCACCCGTGATATTGGCATCCATCCGGTCAAATGACAGGAATAGCAACCCTTCCCAGGACCGGCGATGCAATTGCAAACCCACCCCGCGCTGGAAGCGGTTCTCGTCCGTTCCGTTATATGGCCGCAGTGCCTGCCCCTGCCGAAGCACGAGCATCGACTCAGACGTCTTTCGAAACGCCATTCCCTGCCAGCGGATGAGTCCCTGGCCAAGGCTCACCTGATAGTCTCCTACGACCAACGCCCTTATGAACTTCAGGTCGCGCAGCGAGAGATGCCAGGAGGAATAGTCGAAACCGCCCCCTCTCCCGCTTCGGAAAAGCACCTCCCCCGGATCCTTCTCTACCGTGACACCCCATTGCAACAGGTTCCGGAAACGATAGTTGTACCGCATCATCAGCTTCACCGGGTCACCGGAATAGCCGAGAGAGGGAACGACGGAATCTTTAAGTCCATGGCCGTCGGCCCATTGCCTGCCTGAACGCAGCATCACCATATGCTCCCCCTTGAGAAGACGCTCTTTCAAAACGGGCAGGATATGCTGATCAGCGGCCAGCTTCACATAGGGCAGCACCCGCCGGATGGTCTCCGCATCCCAGCCCGGCACGGCCTGCAATTCCATCAGATCGATGAAGGGTCCGCGAAGTCGTCGGTACTGCTCGAAATGCCGCACCTGAAGTGCCGTCAATGCGAGCATCTCCCCCATCATGTCGGGGTCGGCACCGTTCAGGTCGAGTTTCTGCCGCAGATGCCTGTCGAGCCACTGCGACTGCCCGTCGTCCTCGGGCTCACGGTCATCCTCAACCGAAGCGACCTGCTCGATGGCCTGCGTCACGGTTTCCTGCACCTCCGCTTCCTGCGACAGGCACTGCATGCCGGCCATGCACATCAGGATCGCCGATATGATCCTCATTGGTCGTCTTTCTTTTTTTCCACCCACTGCAGTCCGATGCCGCTCGTCACACCGAGCATGGGATGGTGCTGCACAAGCAGATCAACACGCATCCGGTCCCTGCGGTATCCGGCAGATAAAAAAGAGGTCATCGTCGCCGTGCTGAAGCCCGTCATGAACCGAAAAACACCCATCGGTTCGTAGAATAAAAACGGCTGAAAAGTCACCGGCCGGCCCTGCTCCCTGACAATATCCACGGCGAAACCGGAATGCGCCGAAAATGCATAACCCGCCGCAACACGAAATGCCACCGGAAGCCGCTGCGAGGACGGACTCCGGGGGCGGGCGGCGGTGGGATTGAACAGATGAAGGGAGATGCGGAGCTTCGGGGCAACGGTGAACACCGCGCCCCATTCCGCCACGACGGTGCCCGCCCCTCCGTAATCGGCTATGCGCAACCGGTAGTATCCCATACGAATACCGGTGCAAATGACGTCTGACAGCCGCAGTCCATATCCGACACCCGCCTGCAGCTCGGAATATCCGACCATGTGGCGGAGGTCGGCCATGAAGCCGAAAGCACCGTTACCCGCAGGCGTTCCCGCCGCAAGACTCAGCAGCAGCGGCCCTCCGGGCACACCATTCCTTTCGATATGGGCTCCCGCCATCCGCCCCCCGACAGAAGCGATCGCACCGGGATGCCTCGTGTGACCGAAGACATCCCCCTGCAACCCTGACACGGCCGCACCATACTGCCATACCATCGCCACCGGTCCCGGAATGGATTGACAATGCCCCTCACACACCCAATAAAACATGCAAAAAACGACACAGAGTTTCCGATATCCACACATGATGCAAAACTGCGCCAACGGAGAAGGGGTTTCAAAGGTCAAAACAACGGATTTGGACTGCATTTTCACGCACGATACCTTTGCGGCATGCAATTACTCGACGGGAAACTGGTATCCCAGGCTGTACGGGACGACCTGCGGTCAAAAGTGGCGGTTCGCCTGCAACAAGGCAGGAAAGTTCCGCACCTGGCAGCGATACTGATCGGAAACAACGGCGCCAGTGAAACCTATGTGTCTTCCAAGGTGCGGTCCTGCGAAGAGATCGGCTTCCGATCCACCCTTATCCGGCTGCCAGATGACATATCGGAAGAGGCATTGCTGTTCCACATCGACGAATGCAACCAGGATTTCGACATCGACGGGATCCTCGTGCAGTTGCCCTTGCCAAAGCATATCTCAGAGCAGAAAGTCATTGAAGGCATATTCGTAGGAAAGGACGTCGATGGCTTCCATCCGGAGTCCGTCGGGCGGATGGTGCAAGGCCTTCCCGCATTCTTGCCGGCCACGCCTTACGGGATTTTGCTATTGCTCGAGCACTACAGGATCGAGACGAAAGGCAAGCACGCCGTGATCATTGGACGCAGCAATATAGTAGGACGCCCGATCAGCATCCTCCTGAACCGAAACGACTACCCCGGCAACTGCACCGTAACGGTCTGTCACTCACACACCCCGAACCTGAAAGACATCTGCCTGCAGGCCGATATCATCGTCGCTGCACTGGGCAGGCCGGCATTCCTGACAGGGGATATGGTCAGGGAAGGTGCCGTCGTCATCGATGTGGGCATCACCCGCGTGCCCGACAGCTCGAAGAAATCGGGATTCTCCATCAGGGGCGATGTGGACTTCGAAACCGTGGCGCCCAGATGCAGCCATATCACTCCCGTACCCGGAGGCGTGGGGCCCATGACCATCGCCGCACTGCTCATGAACACATGGCAGGCCTGCATTGCCAAAGACTAAAAAAAACATGAATCCTTCCCAGCAACATATCGAACAGGAACGACTACCCGTCATGGAACATTTCTATACCCTGCAGGGAGAAGGATTCCATCAGGGAAAAGCGGCATACTTCATCCGCCTCGGAGGATGTGATGTGGGATGCGTATGGTGCGATGTGAAGGAAAGCTGGGACCTGTCGAAACACCCGATGACGAAGATCTCAGACCTACTCGTTGCCGTCAGGTCCACGCCGGCCAGGATCGTCGTCATCACAGGAGGAGAACCGCTCATGCACAACCTCGACGGGTTGACCGCAACACTCAGGGGCAAGGGCCTTCAGACGCATATCGAGACCTCCGGTGCCCATCCGCTCAGCGGCACATGGGACTGGATCTGCCTGTCACCCAAGAAATTCAAGGCCCCGCTGCCCGAGGTGGTGATGAAGGCTGACGAACTGAAAGTGGTCATCTACCACAAAAGCGATTTCGACTGGGCTGAAAAATACGCAGCCATGGTGAAACCCGCCTGTAAATTGTATCTTCAACCTGAATGGGAAAGGGATGCAACCATCACACCCCTGATCATTGACTATATCAAGGAACATCCGCAATGGGAACTGTCGCTTCAGATGCATAAGTACATCAACGTACCCTGAATGCCGCAGCCTGCCTCGATCCCGCGGTCAAACACCATGTCACCGATGCGCGCGCTGATCTTCACCATCCTTCTGCTGACAGGGCAATTGTTTGTCGTGGCACAGGGCTATGACCCCGCACGAGTGAACAAGAAGGCCGCCGGATACTACAGCAAAGCCATTCTCCGGGCCGAAGACGGAGACTTCAAGGGTGCCATCGCACTGATAGACCTGGCCATACAGGCAGACAAGACATTCGTGGATGCATACCTCTCCAAAGCCGGACTCTACGGTGAGATGAAGGATTACGCGAATGCCGTCGTCAACTACACTAAGGCATTTTCTATGGATGCCGAATATACCCGGGAATACAAGCTCCCCTGCGCGATAAACATGGCGGGTAGTGGCGATTTCAAGAGTGCCTTGGAGGCGATCGAGGATTTCCTGGAGATCCCGAGCCTCAACGAAAGCAGCCGAAAAGCGGGAGAGTACAGAAAAAAAAGCTTCCAGTTCGCGCTGGAGACGGCG
>CAJBPC010000420.1 GCA_903957405.1 uncultured bacterium
AGGCAGCATGTGCGGGAACGGAGCGCGCTGCATGGTCCGTTTCGCATACGACCTCGGAATACACCGCAACAGTTACCATTTCATGGCCGCCGATGGTGCCCACGAAGCCGAGTTGGACATCAACGGCATGGTCAGGTTGAAAATGCGTGACGTCGACACCGTGGAGAACATCGTACAGGATTATGTCCTCGACACTGGATCCCCGCATTACGTCAAATTCATAGACAATGTAAAACAATTGGATGTGACCCGCGAGGGAAAAGCCATTCGGAACGGCAAACGCTATGTCAAAGACGGCATCAATGTCAACTTCGTGGAGACCATGAACGAACACACGATCTATGTTCGCACCTATGAAAGAGGTGTTGAAGCAGAAACATACAGTTGCGGAACGGGTGTGACGGCCAGTGCGTTGATGGCCGCACACAACGAGGTCGGATTCAACCAGGTGGATGTTCAGACCCTTGGAGGGAAACTCAGTGTGGAATACGACAAGGTTGATGATAACACTTTCCGAAACATCTGGCTGAATGGTCCGGCGGAGTTTGTATTCCGCGGACAATTCGAGACAGGATTACCCATCTGACACTGCGCCCAATATCAAACATGTTCAACATACGAGTATACGGCATCCTGATAAACGACCGGCGGCAAGTGCTGGTGAGTGATGAGTTCATCAGGGGGAATCAATACACGAAGTTCCCGGGGGGAGGACTTGAATTCGGTGAGGGCACCAGAGATTGCCTGGCACGGGAGTTCATGGAGGAAATGAACCTGAAGGTAATAGTCGGCAGGCACATATACACCACGGATTTCTTTCAGTTATCTGCATTCAATCCGGGCCATCAGATCGTATCGATATACTATGAGGCAACGGCCATGGAGCCCATCACAGCGCCCCTTAGACTCAATCCTTTCGAGTTCGATGCACGGGAGATGGAGATGTATGAAAAGACCGGAGAAACAGAAACATTCCGCATGATCGATTGGCATGTTTTTTCTCCGGAAAGCGTCAGCCTGCCCATCGACAAGGTGGTGGCATCGATCCTCAAGGAATCTTACTGAAGCAAATCGCTGTTTCTGGAATCACTCCCTCATGGCAGACTGTTTCAGTTCCTTTGCTGTATTCTTCCCCAGATATTTCTCGACGATCCAATGAACCAGATAAATGACGGGGATCATCATCAATGCGACCGTGAATTTATATGCATAGGCCGTAAAAGCCCAGGCCATCGATTGCCCCACAGGAACGTTTCTGAAAAGTGTGAACGCCACATAGGTCACCACAACGGAATCCACAAATTGCGACACGATGGTGCTTGCGGTTGTCCTGATCCAAAACTTCCCCTCGCCGGTCCATTTTTTTATTCTACGAAATACGAACGCATCAATGAACTGACCGAGTATGAAGGCCGACAGTGAACCCACGATGATATTCATTCCCTGACCGAAAATGGATGAGAAGGCCGACTGCATGTCAGGCACGCCATCAGCGGCAAAAAGTCCTCTCCAACCGGCATCAGGATGAAGGTTTATGGCAAAGTAAAAAACCACGAATGCGAAGATTATGAGGACCGTCGTGAGGGCTGTCAGGAACCGCACCCCCCTTACGCCGTAATACTCGTTGATGATATCTGTCATGATGAAGACCACGGGCCAGGGAAGCACCCCCACAGTAAGGCTGAAGGAAAGACCGGATGTGCCGAAAAGGGAGAAGTCTGCCTTGGGCAAGTCGAGGGTGTCCTCCAGCGAGAAGATCTTGACACCGATCATTTCAGCGATGATGACATTGGCAATAAAAAATCCGCCAAGGATGATGAACAGGCGGCTGGGTTTGTCACGAAGAATGTTCTGTATCATTGTTTTCAGAAATAGGACGCAATTAAAGCAAATATGATTGTAAAACCATGCCGGCATCGAAATTTATCTCTAAAAGGTCGGTTCCGAAAGGATTTGTCACCCGGTGTGAAAACCGAATTTATGACTTAATTTGCCCCGTATAAACCAAAGCTGCATGAAGAGCATTGACGTCCGGAAGCTCCTGCCCCATCTCATCGCCATAACCGTTTTCATCCTCGTCGCACTCGTATATTGCAAGCCTGCACTCGACGGGCAGGTCCTTCAGCAGAGTGACATCATCCACTGGAAAGGAATGAGCAAGGACATACAGGATTACCGCGACACGCATGGTGGTGTCGCACCTCTTTGGACGACCAATATGTTCGGCGGAATGCCGGGCTATCAGATCGCGACGAACAACAACAACTACCTCTCCTATTACGCCAATGAGGCATTTTCGCTTTTCATACCCAAGCCTTTCAGGTTCTTCATCCTGGCCTGTTTAGGGTTTTATTTCCTGGCGATCGCATTGCGCATGAACCCCTGGCTGGG
>CAJBPC010000421.1 GCA_903957405.1 uncultured bacterium
CAAGGATTACCTGAAGAACAACCTCATCAAGGACGAGATCACCTTTGATGTGAACCTGAAGGGCACTAAATAAGTTTATCTGAATTTTTCAAAATGACCCCGCTCATGAGCGGGGTTTTTTTTTACCTTTCCTTTATCACATCCGATACGCAACTGTACATGAAGATCGCAGCCTACAATGTGGAGAATATGTTCCAGCGAACAAAAGTCTTCAACCAATCAGATCCCGACATCGCGAAGCAGTTCAGCATGGCAGCGAATGAACTGAATCTGTTATTCGAAAAACCGATGTATGATGATGCCGACAAGCTTCGGATGCTGGAGCTGTTCGCGAAGCTCGGATTGTCGAAAGCCAACGAGAACGCCTATGCATATTTCAGGGGCATTCGGGGCGATCTCTTCAAGCGGCCAAAGGGGAAATCCATGCAGATCACTGCAAAGGGCCGCGAAGACTGGATCGGGTGGGTGGAACTCAAGAGTGAGCCGGTCAATGCCATCGCGATACAGAATACGGCCAGGGTGATACGGGATGTGGGTGCGGATATCATCGCGATCATCGAAGTGGAAGACCGGCGTGCCCTAAAACAATTCAACGAGCATGTACTCACGCAGGTCGGTGGGAAGGCCTACGAACATGTGATGGTGATAGAAGGCAATGACGATCGCGGCATCGATGTCGGGCTGATGACAGCCGGCGATCATCCATTAAGACTCATGTGCAGCCATGTGCACGAACGCCAGTCCAACGGTCGCCTGCTCTTCAGCCGGGATGCGCCTGAATACGAAGTGACCGGCCCCGACGGCGACCGGCTATGGGTGATTCCCTGTCATTTCAAGAGCAAATTCGGGGGCGACGACAGCAATTCCAGGCGTCGGCGTGCCGCCCAGGCGGCAAGGGTCGCGGAGATCTATGCCCGCCTGAGGAGTGAAGGAAATCCGGATGTCGTTGTGCTGGGAGACTTCAATGATACGCCAGATAGTGAGGCATTGACATCCTTACTGAAACAAACCGACCTGCGGGATGTGGGCGCGCACCCGTCGTTCGATCCGGGGAGTTATAAGGGTAGGGGAACCTTCGGTACGGGCACCAACAGCCAGAAGATCGACTATCTGCTGCTATCACCGGCACTTTATGCGCGTGTCAGGTCCTGCGGGCTTTTTCGCATGGGGGCATGGCCCGGGACCGCGGCGAAGCCACGTTGGGAAACGTATCCGGAACTGAAAAAACTCGAGCATGCCGCAAGCGATCATCACCTCATCTGGGTGGACCTGGCATGACAAGGAACCGATTCCGCATCAATAATTGCGAAGATGTTTTTCTGGATCTGCCAGGTCGCCATGAGCCCTGTTATTTGTCTCGTGAACCAATTCTTGTTTATGAGTTTTGGGATGGCTTGAAAGTTATACGCCATACAAACGGCGACCCTTTTCGGAGTCGCCGTTTGTGTGGAAAGATATTTTTTCGAGGTCAAATGTCAAGATCTACCTGACTGTTTTGAAGCTGCGCGCAGCGGACCAGGCACTGCTGGATGTTCCGTTAGATGCCCTGACCCTCCAATAATAGTTCGTGTTTCTTTTCAGCCCACTGAGGCTGGTGGATGTCGTTGTAATGCTTGTTCTGTTCACGACGATGGTTGCGAAGTTGGATCGGGTGGATACCTGCACGTCATATGAAGTCGATCCAGCTACCGTCGACCAGTTCAATGTGGGTGTCAGGGATACATTGGTGGCTCCATTTGCGGGAGAGAGGAGGGACGGTGCGATGAGGCTGATTGCCGCAGTGGTGGTGAAACTTCTTGTTGCAGACCAGGTGCTGGTGCCAGCGCTATTCGATGCGTTCACCCTCCAAAAATACGTCGTTCCATTTGTGAGGCCGTTGAGGCTGACGGAAGTAACCGTGACGGAGCCATTGTGTGAAAATTTGGGTCAGGTCATGCTACCCCCCGAATCATCTTGTATCAAAAAGATATAGCAATGTTTCCATTGATCATGTGATGCAGATCTGCTCTTTCGGCATGGCTGACTGACGAAGATCATTTGAGAATAGTGTAAAATTTTAAGGGGTATTGGGTCAATCCTGGTGGACTTCCACATCTGAACTTGCATGTAATCGATGAAATGTGGTACTTTGTCAATTCAATACGTACATGATGGGGTATCGGTCACGACGAAAAAGGGAGAGAAATATCAAGTTGTCCATTTGGGTAGTGCAGTCCCTATTGGCGGGGATTTTCATGATGGCGGGTTTCATGAAGACGACCTTGCCGATCGATTCACTGGGGCAGTCCCATCCCTGGGCCAACCAAGTGCC
>CAJBPC010000422.1 GCA_903957405.1 uncultured bacterium
ACCGGAGGGATTCATCACGGGAATGCACGTTTGTCAGTCCGTAGCTGAATTTTATCTCCGGGGAGAAGATGAAATATTTGAAGAAGAACTGGAATCCGATGCCCCCTTCCACGCCCAGATCCGACTTCTTCACCTTCACCATGTTCTCACTGTTGCGAGCCCCTGCGTTGCTGGCCAGGTCAAAATCGTATTTGGCACCGGCGAGCGTATATACCCTGAAATTATTGATCCGGTCGCTTTTAAGTCTGATCTGCAGGGGGAAGCTCATTACGATGGATTCCACTTTTTGTTCGGTTGGGGTTCCGTTACCACCACTTGTGCGCATGGATTCATTGTATTGGAATCGTTTCTCGCTGAAGATGAGGTTGAGGGGATAGAAGCGCAGGTCCAGGCGCGGTGTCATCTGCCAGTTGGCGAGGATGCCCAGGTGGACCCTTCCGCTGTTGAGTGATTCCACGCCCATGATCGTGTCCCGCTGCAGGAAGGTGGGATGCTGCGTAACGTTGTAATGGGATGTGTTGTATCCCAGAATGATGCCGAAATAGTAGGGTTTGCTGTCATGTGATGACAGGTTCATTTCCTGTTGGGCGGTGGCATCCGTGCAAAGTAAGTAGACTGCCATGCAGCATAAAGCTAGCGGGTTCCTGTATAGATGCTGCATATTCCAAAACTGAGTCTTTCGCATAAAGTTTCCTTGAATCCGACGGAGGACAACACATGGGTGAACGCCTTTCCTTCGGGAAATTTCTGTACTGAGTCATGTAGGTATTGGTAGGCATCCCGGTTTTTGGAGAAGATGCCACCCATGCCAGGTGCCACGACATTCATATACACGTTATACAGCTCCCGGATGCCGGGTAAGGCTGGCTTTGAAAATTCCAATACGACCAGTTTCCCGCCGGGTTTCAGTACGCGGAGGATTTCTGACATCCCTTTTTCCAATCCGGCGAAATTCCGAACACCGAAAGCCACCGTGACCGCATCGAAGCTTTCATCCGGGAAATCGATCTTTTCGCTATCCCCGTTCCTTAACTCGATGACATCCGTTAGTTTTTCTTTTACCAATTTCTTCCTGCCAAACTCAAGCATTCCTTCGGAGATATCTATCCCGTAGATTTTCGAGGGTCTGAGCATTTCTGCTGCCATGATGGCGACATCTGCAGTGCCGGTAGCCACGTCCAGCATGAGTTTGGGTGCATTCGCCTTCAGTTTCTGCAAGGCTTTCCTGCGCCAATATACATCAATGCCTGCCGAAAGAAAACGGTTCATGAAGTCGTATCTGGGCGCGATGTCGTCGAACATCGCAGCGACCTGATCTTTCTTTCCCTGCCCGGAAGTCCGGTAAGGCACCACTTTGTCGTGTGCAAATTCGCTCATGATCTGTAAAATTAGGTTAATGAACGGTTTTTTCAGGTTTAAGGACGCGCTGAAATCTGATTTAGGGAATTCTTCGCAATTACATCGATATTTACATCGCCGGTACCGGAAAGTTCATATGGAGATCAGAAAAGCAGAATATGTGATAAGCAGTCCCGGAATTGCGTTGTGCCCCAAGCCTGACAGGCCGGAGTATGCGTTCCTTGGACGAAGTAATGTCGGGAAGTCTTCACTGATCAACATGATCGTGAACATGAAAAATCTGGCAAAGACATCCTCAACCCCCGGCAAGACACAACTCATCAACCATTTCGCCGTTCAAAGCGGCAAATTTAATTGGTATCTGGTGGATCTGCCGGGATACGGGTTCGCGAAAGTATCCGCCTCACAGCGAAAGCAATGGGAGAAGATGATCCGCGATTACATCCGGGACAGGGAGACCCTCGGATTGTTATTCCTGTTGATTGATTCCAGGCATAGCCCACAGCAGGTGGATCTTAATTTCGTTGATAAGCTGGGGGAATGGCAGGTTCCTTTCTGTCTTGTCTTCACCAAATCCGACAAGGAGACCCAGAAAGTGGTGAGCCAGCATGTGAAAGAATTCCTTCAGGCGATGCGCAAGCACTGGGACGAATTACCGGACTATTTTGTGACCAGCGCTGAAAAAGGGTTGGGGCGCGATAAACTGCTCGAAAGGATAGATGGCCTTAACAAAGCGTACATGACTGACAATCCATAGTCACCGGCAAAGAAAGGTTTATCATCTGCCAGGGATTTTTCATCTCGGTCGTAACATCGCCCGATCCTCGTCATTCGGAGGATCATCCCACTATCCTGTTCGCGCAACTGCTGCTTGCATACGCCTCCGGCTTGGCTTTGAAGGCGAATCCCATGCCCAGGATGTATCCCATGGCCTCGCGGAGTGCCTCATTGCTTTTGAATACGGGATTCGTGTTGATATCGGCATGTACTTCCATGTCCACGTCATAGACGTTGAATAGGTCGCAAAGTTCATACGCGATTTCTATGCTTTTTGCTACTTCGACCAGCATGCGTTCCTTGATGGAATATTTCAGGAGGCTTTTTTCGTTGTGGATGAACATGAAGCCGCCCCTTCCTTCCCGAACGAAGACGATAACGGTGGCAAATTCCGTTTCCGGGCCTTTGACCTGAGAGTCCGTCCCGATGCAAACTTTCAATTTGTTGCCGGCTTCATACTCCCTGCGGATGGCTTCTTCCACAGCATCTTTTATAGGAAGCTCCAGGTGTTCGCCATTGAATCTGCGCCAAAGTGAACGGGATGTTTTTGTCTGTATCGATGAGGTGTCGGTATGCATGGGGTGTTTTTACCTAAGTTACGGAATACAGCCCATTTATGGGTCCATCACACCACAGATTTAATGGCCTCCCGAGTGGCATTATGGGGATCTAGGAAGGGAAAAGTGTTCTGATTTGTGATCGAAATAGATGATGGCGTGCAGACGAATTGATCGCTGAGTTATGTTTCGTAGGAGATTTCAGCGGGTTACCTCCCGTCAGCAGACGATTTTCCTCCGACATTACCCTATTTTCATGGTAAAACCAATTGAAAACTTGTAAGTCTGGGACTTGAGTTTAATGTTTTTTCTCTTTTATTTTGTCCTCCCGTCATGTGGGCTTTGTTTCTTGATGTCTCGGATTCAT
>CAJBPC010000423.1 GCA_903957405.1 uncultured bacterium
ATGGCCATGGCCAGGAATATCCACAGGGTCAGGTACCTGTCGGGGAAGCTGAGTTTTTTAGAATTCGTCACGGTGCTGTATGAGGTCGTTTTTATGTTCACTGTAGTGCCGGCCTGCTTCAGCAGCATCCGCCACCGGGTGTGCATGCTTTTTCCGGTCCGGGTTGTTCCGCATATACCGTGATGCTGAAGATGCCGGAAGTACCGTTCTTCATGGCTTCGATCCCTGCCGCATCCAGGTACCTTGACAGGATATCATCGGGGATGATGATCGGTTTTTCCTTTTGGATCGTCATGTTCGTGAATCCGTTCAGGCGAATGAGTTCGAGGTATACTTCCTTCTGTATGGCACCTGACACACAGCCAGCGTACATTTCAGCAACCTTTCGGAGGGCATCCGGAAGGTTGCCGGAAAGGACGACATCGGAGATGCTGAAATGCGCACCCGGCTTCAACACCCTGAAGATCTCTTTGAATACGCCGTCTTTGTTGGGTACGAGGTTCAGTACACAGTTGCTGACGACCACATCCGCGATATCTGATGCAACGGGCATGTGTTCGATGTCACCTTGTCTGAATTCGACATTGTTGTACCCGCGCACATCCGCATTCCGCCTGGCTTTTTCGATCATGGCAGGGGTGAAGTCTATGCCAATGACTTTTCCGGTCGGCCCCGCCTCATGCCGGGCGATGAAACAGTCGTTCCCCGCACCGCTGCCGAGGTCGATCACCACATCGCCTTGCTTGATGTGCGCGAACTGCGTGGGCAGACCGCAACCAAGCCCCAGGTCGGCATCGGCCTGGTATCCCGCCAGTGATGAGTAATCCTCCGACATGATGTTATACACTTCCGTCGAGCATCCACCGGCGCCACAGCAGGAAGACATGTTGGTCTCCTTTTCCTGGGATGCGATCTCGCTGTACTTTTCCCTTACCATCTGTTTCAAAGCTGCTTCGGTTTGCATGTGTTTTGTTTTATTATTATCGTAATATGACGATGATACTCCGCAAAAAAAATCAACAGCATTTCTGCGGACTCCGCGTCGTTTTCTGCAACAGAAGCCCCATCATCTTCCCAGCTTTCCTCCATTCCTTTTCGTCGATGCAATAGCAGATCGAAGCGCCTTCTATCTCTCCTTTGATCAATCCCGCATCTTTCAGTTCCTTGAGGTGCTGAGATACGGTCGATTGCGAGATGGGCAACTCTTCCACGATATCCCCACAGATGCAGGACTGCTTTTGCAACAGCAAATTCAGGATTGCGATGCGAGCGGGATGTGAGAGTGCCTTGGCATACTTTGCCAGGGATAGTTCGTCTTTGCCGTAGCCAATCGTCTTACTCGCTCCCATATGATCGCAATATTACGATAAATAATTCAATTCACAAGCGCTGAAAAGTTGTTCAATTGACTGATGCAGGGAATCACTCAGCCAGATGATTTCTTTCCGAATGGTGGAAAAAGATCGGTTCCGTTTTGCACCGGTGGCAAACGGTCATGAAGGGGATGGAAGATCGGAGGAATCAGGCGCTCAATGTCACGAGAATGATCAGGACCACTGTGACGAAGAAAAGCATGTTGTTTGATTTCATCGTTAAAAGATTTAAGGCTTTGTCGGTTTAATGACAAAGACTGCTCCAAAATGTGTTGATAAATTCTAAAGTTTTCTCAAAAAACTAAAAGAATAAGCGGAGGATCTTCTGAACGGGATATTGGAATTATTGGAGAACGCGGATGGCATATGATGATGCCATTTGTGTGCGTGATCGTTTTACAATTTAGAATATTTTTTTAAAATTTATTGCAAAAAAGTCAATTTATTTTTTAACTTTTTTTAGCTTGTCGGAACTTGAGCCCATTTATTATGCAATAGCTGGTGTCGTGCTGATCATACATTGTACCTTGATGATGCCCCTCAAAACCTGACATTTGATTCCGGCACAGGTTTTCATGCATAGATATGCTAGGATGTCAATCCTGTTGAGTTCTTTTGCAAGGTTTCTCTGCAATTCAGTACATTCAGAGAATCATTTCCGTTGAAATCATCATAAAAATCAACGATCATTTGAACAACCATAACAATGACAGTTGAGGGAAAATCGGCTATCGTCACGGGTGCCGGGCAGGGCATCGGCCTGGAGATCTGCCGGCAACTTGCCCGGCGGGGATGTTCCGTCGTCCTGAACGATATGGATCCGGCATTGGCGGAAGCCGCAGCGGCAGGCATCCGTGCCGCAGGGGGCCGTTGCATATCCGTTCCGGGCGATGCAGGAGACCGGTCAGTCATACAGCATTTGATCGACACCGCGGTGAGCGTCTACGGTTTCCTCGACATTGCAGTTGCCAATGCGGGCATCACCCTTTTCGGTGATTTCAGGGATTACCCTGCCGATGATTTCAGGCGGGTGATGGATCTTAACCTTGGCGGCACATTCTTCCTGGCCCAGTGCGCATCCAACCAGATGATCCGGCAGGGAAGGGGTGGATCCCTGTTGTTCACATCCTCCGTGGTCGGCCATCAGGCCCATCGCGGATTGGCGGCCTATGCCATGACAAAGGCGGCCATCGAAATGCTGGCGAAAAATCTGGTCGTTGAGCTGTCTGCTGCGGGCATCAATGTAAATGCCATCGCACCGGGTGCAACCCTCACGGAACGGACTGTAGCGGATGCCGACTATGAGAAGACCTGGTCTGGAATCACCCCCATGGGCCGGCCCGCAACGGTGCAGGATATCGCGCATGCCGCCCTGTTCCTGGTCTCGGATGAAGCGCGACATATTACCGGTCAGAGTCTGGTGATCGATGGGGGATGGACATCCGTCAGTACAAATCCATGAAGATGATGCACACACATATGGAGCAGGTGGGGTCGGTCATGAGCCTGTTGGGTGAAGGGCCTGTCTGGGATGACATTCGTCAATCATTGCTGTGGGTCGACATCCCAAGCGGGGTCATCCATGAGGTTCATCCGCAGACAGCAGTGCACCGGCAGATACGCACAGGGGAGATGGTAGGAGCCGTCGCCCTCACGCCGCAAGGCGACATGATCGCCGCACTGCAGCACGGATTCTGCATGATAGACAGGCTAACGGGAACGATCAAACGAATATGTGATCCGGAAGCGCACCTGCCCGGCAACCGATTCAACGACGGCAAGTGCGATCCCTCTGGGCGTTTCTGGGCGGGTACCATGTCGATGTCGGAGGATCGGACCGATGGCAACCTTTACAGGATCGGTCATGACCTTCAACCGACGGTGCATCTGAGCCAGGTGACTGTTTCCAACGGACTTGCCTGGAGTAATGACGGCAGATACATGTATCATATCGACTCGCCTACAAGGGCAGTCACCCGATACGACTATCATTCAGCCAGCGGATTGATCTCTGGAAGTCGCACCGTCATCACCTTCTCGGAGGAGGATGGATATCCTGACGGGATGACCATCGACGATGAGGGGATGCTTTGGATCGCACACTGGGATGGATGGCAGTTGTCGCGTTGGGATCCGGCAAGCGGTGCGTGCATCGGACGGATCTCCCTGCCCGTATCGCGGGTCACTTCCTGCACGTTCGGGGGGGAGGGTTTTGAGGACCTGTATGTGACTTCCGCCCGTTTTGGACTCACAGACAGGCAACTGCAGGAGCAGCCACTGGCGGGGGCATTGTTCGTCATCAGGGGTACTGGTTGCCGGGGCATGGCTGCGGCAAGGTTCGGAATTTGATCAGGCATGCGGATGGATGCCATCAGCATGTTTTGCAGTCTGCTGCCGCTGTTTCCTTAAAAGAAAAGGCCGCCCGTGACAGGCAGCCTTTATGGAGTGCGGCATAGTGGGCCGGGTCAGTTTTTGAAATGGACTTTCTGTACCACCTTTACGTTTTTCCCGTTCTGTTTTCCCGGTTCCCAGGATGGCCCTTTTTTCAGGATCTCAATGACCGCTTTTGCGAGCTCGATGTTATTCGTTCCTTCACTGAGTATCGAGAAGGCTGACAGCTTTCCAAAGCTGTCGACGATGAACCATAAACCGATCTTTCCCTTTGAGGCGTTGTCAGAAGATCCGCTGGCGCTGCTGTTTTTCAGTTTGCTTTTGATGTACGCCATCATCGCATTCTGCCCACCGGGAAATGACGGTGCGACGTCAACCTTTGTGAATGCAGGCGTGTTTTCTTCATATTGGATATAAGTGACTTGGGCCTTTTTCCCGATCTTGCCAAACAGGTCTTTAGGGTCATACCCATTTTTTGTGCGTATCTCAATGACGCCTTGCTTGCCATCTTCGCCATATTTGGTGACGGCGGATTCGCCTTTTAAAATATTGATGCTGGCTATTTCCGAGGGAGCGATGAGTTGATCTAATTCGCGGGATGCGGATCTGCCTGCTTTGATCCCATTGATGATGACGATCGGATCTTCTTCATGTTTAGGGGTATCGCCTTTTGGCTGATTTTTTGAATTGGTACGTATCTCGATGACGCCTTGCTTGCCATCCTCGCCATATTTGGTGATGGCTGATATTCCTTTCAAGACGTTGATCGTGGCGATTTCTTTGGGATCGATGAGTTGATCTAAGTCGCCGCCTGTGTATCCGACCGCCTTGATCCCATTGATGATGACGATCGGATTGTTTTCACTTTGTGGGTTATTGCCTTTGCGCGGATTTTTCCACGCACCGCCCTTGGATCGTATCAGGATTACGCCTTGCTTTCCATCTTCGCCGTAGAGGGTGACACCGGATGTTCCTTTCAATACATCGATGGTTTCGATCTCCGTGGGCTGGATCAGCGCATCGATGCCTTCGGGAGTCATCCGGCCGATCTTTTCGCCATCGATGATGATGATCGGCTCGGTCGTATTCCCTTTTATCCGCATGATGGAAGTCCCGAGCTTTTGGTCCCTTGGTAAGCTGTCGATGTGCACCTCGATGCCAGAGCGGATCATCAATTCACGCTTATTTTTATCCGGTGCATCTTCCATGTGTGCATTGTAGAACAGCAACACTCCGTTTTTTCCATCTTTTCCGTAGCGTCGTATGGCTTGCATATCGTTCTTTGAATAGAAGACGGCGGAGTCTGCTGTGATTGTTTTATTGATGAGCGTTGATGGCTGGATCAATTTACCGTTTATGATCACCAGTGGTTTTCTTTCTCCGGTCCAAAAGGAGTCATCGGACTGGATGGTCATTTTCATGTTTTTAAAGGAGTTGACATTATTGCCAGGGGTAGGGGTGCCGTTTATCTGGATCGTATCGAAGCGGATATTGCTCATGGCATGCTGCCGAACGGATACCAGATTCTTACCCGCTGCGAATCTTTCCAATGCGTCGAGGATCCTTTTGGCGATCTGTTGCTGGTTGTCCTTTCGGGTGATGAAGTCGCGGTCTTTCGCATTGGTGAGGTATCCGCATTCGATGATCGCCGCAGGGTAGTTGATCTGCGGGGCATCAAGCACATAGATGCCTGCTGATCTTGTACGCAGGGTGTCGAGCGTCTTGTATGATTTAGCGATCTCTTCGTTGAGGAGGCTGCCCAGGATCCTCGATCCCTGTTGGTTGGCGTTGTTCCTTGAGCCAAGGAAAATCTCAAAACCCGATCGAGCCTCATCATTCCCTTTGTTTTTCGGTCCCGAGGCATTGATATGGATGGATATGAATGCATCCGCTTTGAGGGCGAGTGCCTTTTCCACTTTCATTTTAAGATCCTGTCGCTCGTCTTTTTCCCGGCTGAGGACGATCCGCAGGGCGGGGTTGGTGTTGAGGTCGCGGATCTGTCTGGCAATGGCGAGTGTGATGTCTTTTTCCGTGAATTTTCCATCTTCCGACCGTACGCCGGGATCATCCCCTCCGTGTCCGGCATCTATGACGATCGTGATGGTTTGCGTAGTCCCAGCTTCGCCTGTGATCATTCCGGTATTCCGGCCTTCCGGTTTCAGGGTGAAGGCCGCAACGACCATGAACAGCAGGGGAAGTGCGAGTATGCGTGTCAGGTAGTTCGTGCTTGGATTATCAGAACGTAAAAGCATTTTTAATCTTCTTTTGATGGGTGAATGAAAGAACGCGTTGGCCAGGAGCATCGACTGCCCGGGGTACGCCGCCTCGAGGATCATGGCGGCGAAGGCTGCCGTGTCGCGGCCTTCGACCGATTTGCTGTCTGCGATGAATTCGTGGATCATCGCCATTTCGCGGCGGATGACCCAAAAGAAAGGGTTGCACCAGAAAGGGATCAGGATGATGCTCATGCAGAGTTTGTCGTAGGTGTGCTTCTCATGGATATGGACCATTTCGTGCTTCAGTATCTGTTGTCCTGCAGGGGATTCCAGACGGATGTCTTCATGCCAGAAGATATAACTGAGGAAAGAAAAAGGCGTCCCTTTCTCCCTTGTGTTCACGAAACGGAATGCTCCGATGGGGTGCTGTTCGTGCTGCTGCAGGAGCTTTCGGATGCGCAGTAGGCTGATGGCCAGTGTGGACAGGAAAAAGATGGATACGAGTGCGTAGGCCAGGGATGTCCACTGCTCTGCAGAGAGATGGATCATCGATGACCGGTCCAGCTCCTCCACGAAAGCATCACTGGTGGTCACCAGCTCAAGAATCCTGACCGCTTCATACCTGCCGGGGTCCTCTTGCTGCCCGACAGGGATGCTGATCATCGGCAGAAAGACGGATAGCATGACCGTGACAAGCAGATAATACCTGTTCCAGTGATGATAGATCCGGTTGCGCAAGGCAAGCAGATAGTATCCGTAAAGGATGCCGGAACACAAGATGACCTTCAGCAGGTAGTAGGCGAATGCGATCATTTTTTCTTTTTTTTGAGTTCTTCAAGCAGCATCTCCAGTTCCCCGATGCTGATGTTCTTCTCCTTGACCATGAACGATACCGCATTGCTGAAGGAACCTTCGAAGTATCCCCTCACCAACGTGTTCATCGTCGACTGGGTGTAGGCGTCTTTCGCGACCAATGGATAATACTGATGCATCCTTCCGAAGAGGTTGACGCCCACAAAATCCTTGTCGACAAGGATCTTGATGATCGTAGCCACCGTATTCTGGTGTGGCTTTGGTTCCGCCAGCGCATCCATGATCTCTCGCAGGAATGCTTTGTCGAGGTTCCAGATCACCTGCATGATCTGCTCCTCCGCTTTTGTCAGTGTCTTATACATGTTTATCCCTTTCTGGAACAAACCTATAACTAAATGTTTAGTTAGACAACTAAAAAAGTAGTGATAGTTGTTAAAATTTTAAAAAGCCTTGTGCCGTTACCAAAAAAATCATTTGGATCTTTGGCATGACGGTATCCATAGGGGTGCCATGTGCCTGTAGGTAGTCTCTCGGGGTTTCGTTTCTGAAAATTCTATCGATCCCGATCGGTGCTCATCATTTTACCAGCCATTTCCCGTAGATGAAGCGCGGCATCGGTCATTTCTGTGGGTTGTTGATGCATGCATCTGCGGAAATACGGCCATGTTTTCGGGCAGACATAGGGTCGAACACCAAGCTCGGGGTTAGGCTTTTCGACGTGCAATGCCCACCGGCGGGTGCACAAAGTAGAAAAAGGTCATACTTTCGAGTTCGACAATTATCAGTTGCGATGCATAAGATGTTGCAGTTTTTAAAGGATCACCCAAGGGAAGTATTGGTGGGATTATTGGTTTTTTTGTTTTTGCTGTTCAGGGATTTGATCAAGTCGATGCTGTAGCGAAGGCGCAAGGTGGCATTTTGATGTTCTGATCCTGTGGACGCAATCATCTGGTAGGGGTCGTGTTCATTGTAGATAAAGGGTGCAGCCTGCCGAATTCCCATGACATCCTTGCCGTGAGCAGGGAAATTTTTTGGTCCATCGATGCCTGTTGTTTCCATATGCCGGACAAGCCATGGCGGTA
>CAJBPC010000424.1 GCA_903957405.1 uncultured bacterium
CATATATCCGTTACAGTCCCCGGATATTCGGAGCCAATGCACTCCTGTCCATCAAAAGGGAGGATGCGCTCGGGAACAATTCAACTAAAATAAATATAAGCCTGGGGAATAACCCTGCCAGCGCACTCGACAAGGAGCTTCGCTTGATCGCTTCCAAACAGGTTTTCACCCAGGTGGTGAAGAAGCTGCATCTCTATGGAGAGATCATCAATAAGGGGAGTGTGATCAGCACTTATCTCTACGGCCTTAAGGCTCCCTTCCAGTTGAAACTTGAAAACCCCGATTCACTGATAAATCCGGGCATTTACAACGTGGATGTCGACTGGAAGACAAACTCCGTGATAATAGGTGAGAAAAGCTATCCTTTCAACACCCGGTTGAATACGCCCTTCGGCATGGGTGTCTTCGAGAAGAATGCGCGTGAAGAAGGCCAACGCTACGACAACCTCTTGTTTTCCGTGCAATCGGTCTCCGGGAAAGCGGACCATTACATGAGGGGATTCCAGGCCAATTCAAAGCCCAAGGCCCCGGAATTGATCGAGTTGTATTTTTTTGACCCCGTACCCGAGAAGGCGATCGATATCCTTGACACCCTGGTGCCTATCTATGACGAACTAACGGTCAAGGAAAAACGAAGATCACTGCTCAACAGCTCCAACTTCATAACCGAAAGACTCCAAGTTGTTGAACGTGAACTCAGCGGGGTGGAATCAAACATATCATCTTTCAAATCGTCGAACAACATCGCCGGAGACATTTCTTCACAAGGATCTCAATATCTCGCCAATGTAGAGACTACTGACAAACAGATCGCGGAGTTGGACCTGCAGCTCACCTTGCTGGACAAAGCGCAGTCATACATGAATGATCGGAATGCAAAAACCGAAACGCTGCCGGCTCTGATCGACCTGGGGAATGCCGCGATCAGCTCGCAGATGTCGCAACTCATCAATGCAGAGGAGGAACTCAACAAATTGAGGCAAGTGTCAGGTCCGGAGAACCCTAAAGTGCTCGCATTGGAGCAACAGATCGGCCGGTTGAGGCCTGCCATCAATGAAGGCACGAATAATTACAGGAACAACCTGTTATCGACCAAAGAGACTTTCCGCCGGCAACAGGCCGGCTACAGCGGCATGTTGAAATCGATTCCGGAGAAGGAAAGGGTTCTGATCGACATCACCCGCCAACAGGACATCAAAAACGAAATTTTCGGATACCTCCTTCAGAAAAGAGAGGAGAACGTGATTGCAATGGCCGCCCTGGTAGGCAGCAGCCAGTTCATCGTGAATCCGTCAAAGCTTGGTTTGATCAGCCCCAAGCCAATGATGCTCTATACATCCTTTCTGATCGGTGGGCTGGCCATATTCGCCCTCTTCATTTTCATACGTGAAAAAATAAACAACAATTACCAAAGCAGGTCTGAAATTGAGAAAGCCATCAAAGCCCCCATCCTTGGAGAAGTGTTCGAAAACGTGCCTAAGAAGGGAGAAGGGAATTCGGTTGTCATGGTGAATCCGCTCAAAACAAACATCATTGGCGAGCAGTTCCGTGAGATACGGACAAACCTCATGTACCTTGGTGTCGGCGGTGAGAACAAAGTCTTGCTGGTGACATCCTCCATCCCCGGCGAAGGAAAGACATTCGTATCCATCAACATCGCAGCCAGCCTTGCATCAACCGGAAAAAAGGTCGCCCTGCTTGGCTTTGACCTTCGCAAAGGCAAACTCGGTGAGTTGTGTGGTGTGCAGGTGAATCCCGGCATTTGCAACTACCTTGTTGGACAGGCCAATCTCGCGAAAATCTGTCAGAAGATGGATGATTTCA
>CAJBPC010000425.1 GCA_903957405.1 uncultured bacterium
GGCGCCAGGATGCCCGATGGCGTACCATTCCACAGGATCATACCCTCTGCCTTTTCAGACTCCGTACAGACGAGGTCCCATACGAACCGGTTCATGCCCCCGGCGATGTCCAGCTTGTTATCCTTGCTCTCCGTGGAGAATGACTTCAACAGTTTCCGGTCCCTGTCGAGGATGGCAATATTCGCCTTCGTGGAATCACTGACGCGTGCTGCATGGAAGTTGATGACCACTCCCCTTGGCGGGTTAGCCCCGGCATTCACCGGCTTCGACATGTACGACGCCCAGCGGCTACCGGGGATGCGATAGGCAGGACTCACATCATAGACATGCAAACCCTTGCTGAGGACGGAAGCATCCGACTGCTGCACCATACTCAAGTCGTCGATCGCCCAAAAGGCGCGTCCCTGCGTGGCCACGATAAGGTCATTGTTTTTGATGTGCAGGTCGGTGATGGGTACTACGGGCAGGTTCAGCTGGAAGCGCTTCCAGGATTGTCCGTCGTCATAACTGATGTACATGCCGTATTCGGTACCGGCATATAGCAAACCGGGACGCTTCCTGTCAGCACGCATCACCCGTGTGAAATGATTGCGGTCGATGCCGTTCGTGATCAGCTTCCAAGTCTTTCCGTAGTCCTCGGTTTTGTAAATATATGGGGCGAAGTCATCGCTCTTGTAGCGGGTACCGGTAACATAGGCCGCACCTTTTTTGAACGGATCCGGCTCTATGGCATTCCACATGACCCACTTGGGACAATCCTTCGGGGTGACATTCTCCCAGCTTTTCCCGCCATTCCGACTCATGTGCACAAGTCCGTCATCGCTACCCGTCCATAAGAGATCTTTCTCCAGCTGACTTTCCGCAGCAGTGAAGATCGTGCAGTAATATTCCACGGATGTGTTGTCCTTCGTGATGGGTCCTCCGCTGGATGCCTGTTTGCTTTTATCGTTCGTGGTGAGATCCGGGGAGATCTGTTCCCAGCTGGCCCCTTCGTTCTCTGTCACGAACAAGGCATTGCCCGCACAGTACAGCCGCTTCGGATCATGCGGGGAGAAAAATATCGGGAAATTCCATTGGAAACGGTATTTCAGCACGTCAGCTCCCGCACCCATGGGATTGTCGGGCCACACGGAGATGGCGCGGTTCTCGCCGGTACGATGATCCAATCGGGAAAGATATCCGCCGTAATTCCCGCCATAGACGATATCCGGGTTCAACGGATCCGCGACCACATATCCGCTTTCGGCGCCGGCAGTCTCCTCCCAGTCATTTTCGGTGATGGCCGAACCGTAAGTGGACGATTTGATGCGGATCGTCGAGTTGTCCTGCTGCGCCCCAAGGATGCGATACGGGAAAGAATTATCTGTAGACACGCGATAGATCTGTGCTGTCGGCTGGTTCATATATGTGCTCCAGTTGGCGCCCCCATCGAAGCTCACCTGCGCGCCGCCATCATCACCGACGACCATGCGGCCACCATCTGTCGGATCGATCCATAGGTCATGATGATCTCCGTGCGGTGTCCGGATGCTTTGGAAGGTCTTGCCACCATCTCGGCTGCGCATGAAGTTGACATTGGGGCAGTAAACCGTCTGCTCATTCTTCGGGTCGACATAGACCTTCGTATAATACCATGCCCGTTGGCGGATATTGTTGTCACTGCTTTGCAGGGTCCATGTCTCGCCGGCATCAGCACTCATATAGAGGCCTCCGTTCGCATTTTCCAAGATGGCGTAGATCTTGTCGCTGTTCGATGGCGCCACGGCCACGCCCACGATGCCCCACACCCCTTTTGGCATGCCTTTCTTTGAAGTGAGGGATGTCCAGGTTTCCCCACCATCAATACTTTTCCACAGTCCGCTGCCATCACCACCGCTTTCGAGGCTGTAAGGCGTGCGGATGGCGCGCCATGTGCCGGCGTAGAAGACGGAAGGGTTGGCAGGGTCCATGACAAGATCGCTGGCGCCTGTTTGGTTATTGACGAACAAAGTGCGCTTCCATGTCTTGCCGCCATCGGTCGTTTTGTACACGCCGCGTTCATCGTTGGGCCCGAAAAGATGTCCCATCACGGCAGCCCAGACGATATCCGGATTGCGGGGATGCACGATGATGCGGATGATATGTCGTCCGTCTTTAAGACCCAAATTCCTCCAGGTGCGTCCGGCATCGTCACTGCGCCAGACACCACCCAGTCCTTCACTCACATTCCCCCGCATGGTGTTCTCTCCTTCGCCGGCGTAAACGATCTGCTCGTCGGAAGGAGAGACCGCCACGGCTCCGATGGAACTGCCGAAAAACCCGTCGGAAATATTCTTCCAGTTGCTGCCCCCATCATGGGTCTTCCATACCCCGCCGCCCGTGGCCCCGAAATAGAAAGTATTTCGATCTTTGTAACTGCCCGCCACGGCAGCACTTCTGCCACCCCTCCAGGGACCGACAAGGCGATACGCTACTTTTGAAAGAAGAACCTCATCCACAGCCGGTACCAGAACAGGTGAGGGCTGCTTTTTGATCTTTTGCGAGAGCGCCGGGATCGTGATGAAAGCAAGGAACAGAAAGGTCAGAAACTTCTGCATGGTGAATGGATTGAAGATTGTAAGGTACGATAGCCCAATGAAATTAATCCAGGTGTAAGGGATGTAAATTACCGAAGAGCGCCGGTGAGGCATCCGCCATTCCCGGCAACATCAGGGATGAAAGATCGGCAGCATGCAAAACAGGAACATACCGACCGAACAAGGGCGGCGAATGACAATACCCCCCCAATGGAGAAAAATGAAAAATCCCCCGCCGAAGCGGGGGATGGGAGTCAGAGCCTTGTCAGCGGCTTCCTTTTTACACTTGGCCTTGGAGGGTACGGACTAAAACGGGCCGGATCAAAGCGAAACCGGACATAGGATGTCCCCAACTATTTTGTGGCATTGCAGGCAAAACATCGCCAGACACTGCAGCCGCAAAAAACTGTGCGTTTTTTTTCTTGTGAGTTGTTATGATGTGGACTCTTTTGGTCCGTATGGAATGGTCCATACTCCGGCTTTCAGATGATATTGATAAGCGTCCGGATACGTGCTTTGTGTGCTTTGCTGACAGGGATCCGCTCCCCACGAATGCTTAACTCATCTTCATGAAGACCTTCCACCTGCGACAGATTGACGATATATGACCGGTGTACCTTCATGAACCTCGAGGCATCCATCCTTGATTCAATATTCTTGATGGTGTTATGCGTAATATATTTCCGTTCCTGCGTGGTGAATCGTACATAATCACCCATGCTTTCGATGTACAGGATATCATCGCTATTGAGCCGCACGAGTTTTCCATCGACCTTGATGAACATGTGGGATATATCCGTCGCTTCTTCTTCTTTTCTTGCCTTCACCTTCTGGATGGACTCAAGGAAACGGGTATAGGTGAATGGCTTCCGCATGTAGTCTGTCACATTGTACTGAAAGGCATCATAAGCATATTCCGTCTTTGATGTGGTGAGGATCACCTGCGGGATCTCGCCGAGGCGGTCCATCATTTCAAGCCCTGAGATCCCCGGCATCTCTACGTCAAGGAAAATGAGGTCGGCAGGATGTTCTGCGAGGTGTACAAGGGCGTCCTCTGCGTTGAGAAAATGCGCCTTCACATCCACAAGCCCGCATTTGTTGCAGAATTTCCGCAGGATATCAGCGGCAGGTTGCAGGTCTTCTACGATGACGCTTGAAAAACTCATACCCTCCTGTTATTATGTTCGTTCAGTCTTTGTTGTTCTGTGCGCATAAGCAAAAGTGCTTGGTGGGCGATCGTTCGAAAGCTCTCGTGAGCCGAATCCAGATTCCCGGTTTTGTCTTTAAACGCACAAAAGTCCTCAAAATTTTGTGCGGCATCCTGAACTTGTATCATCCCCATATAGCCAAAGAGGGGTTTTATCTTATGCAAGAGCTTTCTCAAGTCATCCGATGCTCTAGTATCCACATGATGTTCAGCCAGTTGCAGGAATTCTTCGATATGCGGAATGGATGAACGGAAGATCTCCTCGGCCGTCAACATATCTCCGCCATATAATTCTTCGAGAAAAAGACGATCGAATCCATCAGAGAAAATGAAACCGCAATCTTCAGCGACATCCGCCATGGTTCACAATTTTATAGGTGAAGTTCACGTTGAGGGGATACGTACCTGCGGTCATACGTGACCGCACCCACCCTATCCAACCCTTGATGAAAACGAATGTCTTCAATCAGATAGTATCCATACCCAAAACATTTTTGGATAATGGGATACGGAGCACCATGCCATGGGAATTGCGAAAGCGGATCCTGAGGCTCAACCTGTTCCTGCTTTTTGCCATGGCGGTGGCCTTCACCAGCCTGGTCTTCAGCTATGTGAATCAACTTTTTGTGAGCTCCATGGTTCACCTCTTTGCGGTCTTCCTCGTCACCATGGGGTTTTTCCTGAACAAAGACGGAAAACTGGCCGCATCGAAGATCGTCGGGATACTCACGATAAATCTTCACTTGTTGGTCATCAGCCACCTCGAAGGTCTCCGCTCTGGAACCTACATGCTTATCTTTCCGCTGCTGTTCACACTTGTGTTCGTCATCGACATCAGAAAGTCTTATTGGCAAATCACCCTGACGGGAATCCTGACATTGGCGAACACGATATTCATCTTCCTCATCACGCCCTACGAGAATGCACTGCAGAAGATCCCGAAAGAACTGTATAGCAGCCTGTTCAACACCAACCTCTGCATCTCACTGACCCTGACGGCCATCTTTGCTTTCATCATCCTCAAGACGATGGACAACCACGAGATGAAGATCCTCGAAGAGAAAAACCTGTCAGAAACCATCTACGACACATCACTGGATGCCGTATTCATCGTTCACGCTTCCTCTGGAATGGTCACAGGGTGCAACAGCCGCGCACTCGAAGTATTCGGCTACGACGATAAAACCCCCATCATCAATAAACCGGCGGCTGAACTGCTCGGAGAAAATGTTAGCGAACACATCGGTCTGTTCAATGCGCACGCAGAGGAAGAACGATTGGCATGGGATGGGAATATGGAACTGATAAAGCAATCCGATATCCCCTTTCACGCATACGTGAACATCGTACCCTTTCACCATGAACAACAACTATACTGCAAGATCAGCATACTCGATATCACCGACATCAAAGTGGCGGAGTTCGAGACCATCAGGGCCAAAGAAAAAGCGGAGAAAGCCACATTGGTGAAGTCCAGATTCCTCAGCATGATGAGCCATGAACTCAGAACACCACTCAACGGCATCATCGGCACCACCAACCTCCTACTGCAGGATGAGATCCTTGAATCACAGAAACCTTACATGGATGTGCTCAAGCATTCATCGGAACACATGCTGAACCTTGTGAACGAAATACTCGACTTCAGCAAACTCGAGGCGGGGAAGATGATCCTCGAAAACAACCAGTTCAACCTCCGGCATTTCCTCCAGAAAGCGGCTCAACCTTTCAAGAACAGCGGCAATGGCCGGGTGAGGCTGATATTCGATATCGATGAGTCCCTCGACAAAGAGATCGTGTCTGACGAACTTCGGCTGAACCAGGTCCTGAACAACCTGCTGTCGAACGCCTGCAAATTCACAGAGGACGGACAGATCGTCATCAGAGCAAAACATGAATCATCCGACGGACAAAATCTGCGTGTAACCTTCTCCGTTAGCGATACCGGCATCGGCATCGCGCCACAGTACATCCGGCAGATATTCGAAAGTTTCACACAGGCGGATGCGGAGACCACCCGGAAATTCGGCGGAACAGGCCTCGGACTGGCGATCAGCCGCCATATCGTGGAAAAGATGGGCGGAGAGCTTATGGTCAAGAGCATACTCGGCGAGGGAAGTGAATTTCATTTCACCATCAACCTCAGGATAAGCAAGAACAGACGGGCACTCCTTCAGCCGGAAAAAGAAAACGTGCTCATCGCACTCACAGGCCTTCGCATCCTTATAGCGGAAGACAACCCCGTCAACCTGATCGTCGTACGGCGTTTCATGCAAAAATGGGGCATACGGACCGACGAAGCCGCCAATGGCCTGGAGCTGCTTGAACTGTACCACAGAAACGAACAATACGATCTTCTGCTGATCGACCTCGAGATGCCCGAAATGGATGGAGCGCAGGCCGTCGCAGAGATCCGAAAGACCAATACCTACATCCCGATCATCGCATTCACGGCAGCCGTTTACGATAACATACAGGCCGACCTGATGCAGAAAGGATTCAACGACTTCATACCAAAACCCTTCAAACCGGAAGTACTGCACCGGAAAATCCGCCAGCTGACAGCATACAGCGCCATTGAGAGGGTAAAGTACGTATAGGTCGGCACGCATCAGTGACATCAGCCGGAAAAGAATTTCCCGTCGGGTGCTCTATTGACAGCCACTAATGAAAAACATGTAGGCGGCTTTCGGAACATGCCTGCCGGCCCGCAGTAACGTCTACGCTCACACGAAATGTATGATCCTATGACCCGGTCATGTCGGGATGATCGCCGGCTGGCTGGCATTCACCCCTTAACGGATCCGCTATGAGAATGACAATGGAGAGTGGTTGTGTTTGGAGAAGGGGAAGTGAAAGTATGGCTATTCATCATGCTGAATCCATTCTCTTTCCGAAGACTAAACCTCTTTGAATTGTCATCGGGAGCGAAGCGAAGGACCTGGACTGTTGGCTGTTCTCCCCTCTGCGCATGGTGGTTGTGTTTGGTGAAAGGGAAGTGAAAGTATTGCCATTTGTCAAGCCGCATCCATTCTCTTTCCAAAGATTAAACCTCTTTGAATTGTCATCGGAAGCGAAGCGAAGGACCAGCCAACAGGAACAGTCATCCTGAGCGAAGCGAAGGAAATTGCATTTTGTATTTATTTAAGGTGCCGTCATA
>CAJBPC010000426.1 GCA_903957405.1 uncultured bacterium
CGCTCAGGATGACAATACAAAGAGGTTTAATTTATGGAAAGTGATGGGATGCAGCTTGATAAATGACCAGATTTCCGCCCCCACTACTTCGCACAACATAACCACCCCGCCATGGTCTTCCTGAGCGAAGCGAAGGACCTGGCCTGTTGGCTGTTCCCCTCACTGCGCACAGATCCACCCCGCCATTGTCTTCCTGAGCGAAGCGAAGGACCTGGCCTGTTGAACATTGCAGTATGACGACACTTTGCATCAATACAAAAGTCAAGGTCCTTCGCTTCGCTCAGGATGACAGTGTTGGTGGGTTGGTCCTTCGCTTCGCTTGGGATGACACTGCAAAGAGGTTTAACCTTTGGAAAGCAATTGGATGCAGCTTGATGTATTGCCCTGTGAGTACCATAAAATTGTCGCTTCGATCAGCTCTTGAAGGATTTCGGATGCAGATTTTGCGGGATTTTATGGTACCAATTGAAAGGCCTCGCAAGCTGGGAATTGTCGTGGATCATTGTCTTAAAATGTCGAAACCGCCTTTTTTGTAGTGATTCTCTGAATTACGACAAGGCAGTTTTCGAATTTATAATAAAGCCAAGTGCCTGCTGTTTAACATTGACATTGAATACGTTTTGTGCGGTTGCGCTTTTAATTCATATCCAGCATATCCCCATCCTTAGACCCCAAAAAATGCACTTGAACATGCGTAGTAGATTTTTACTTTTGAGCAAGTGCGTCTTTATTTTAATGGCTGCTGTGTTCTTTACGGCAAAGGTGGCCGGACAAACATTGACGATCTCCTCTGCCGCCAGTTCCGGATCGGGCTGGTCGCTCAGTGGAACTACCCTCACGGTGACCGCCACATCCACCGTGAACGTGTCGGTGATCAATACCGCCTTGGCGAGCGGATCACTCACCATTGTGGGAAATACCACCACCTTCGCCGTTACCCTAAGTGCGGCCATCAGTTCAACCACTGCAGGCAGTAACCTGACGATCGGGAGCCTGACCAATACCGGTGCCATCACATTGAATGACGATATCACCCTGGCTGGCGGGATCTCCGTGATGGGCGGGGATGTTCAACTGAATGGTAACATCACCAACACGGCCACCGGCAACCTCTTTTTCCAGGGACTTGGTAATGACTGGAGCATCCGCCTCGCCACGGGTAAAACGATCGAAAAGACCGATGGCACAGGATTGCTCACCATGCAGGGAAACGGTCGGATCAATAATTCTACCAGTGTGGGTAGTATCCTGGCCACTGGATCTGCCCGGCTCGATGTGGTCATCATCAACGAAATGGATGACGGTACGGCGGGGCTTTACAATGTGAGCACCGGGAATATCACCACCAATGGCGGTCATTTATGGATCAGCGCCGGTGCCAAGACACAAAAATGGAACGGCCTGGATGTCGGGAGCATCGGGGTCCCCGGTAATGGCGGATACAACGGTGTAGATGTGACGGGCAACATCTCCACGAATGGCGGAGACATTCTGATCTGGGCATTTGTGGGGTCGGCTGCCAGGAGTGGCGGCTATGGAGATATCTCGGCCCTCAGCACCAATCGTTCCATCAGTGCCGGATCCGGAGATATCACGCTGATGACCCGCTACAATGATTTTGTCAACGGCACCCCCGATATCAGCATCAGCACTACGGGAACGCTCACGCTTGCGCCGGCCAGCGGTTCCAGTTTCGATGTGGGGCTTTCGTATGCCGGAACCACCTCGAGCGGTACCTTCACAGGTTCCGGCGGAATGGATGGCCTGATCATTCAAAACATGACATCACTCTCAGCACTGGTGATCGGAACCTATCTGGGAACCGGGGTGTCCGGAGATAGCCCCTATATTTCGGCCAATACGGCCACGATCACGCTGGGAGCAGCGATCAGCGTCGCGGGTCCGATCACCATCCAGGGAGGCATCATCCTGGCGCAGCAAAATATTACATCCACCATCAGCGGAGCGGATATATTGCTGCAGGCCAACGGATATATTGATCTGGCCGCCAGCCAGACCATACAGACGAATAATGGTGACATCACATTCCGGGCGAATTCCGGCGGTACAGCCGTAGCAGTCCCCAATAGCACAACGGGTGCGATCACCCTGAACAGTGGTTCCAGTCTGTTGTCTACCGGAGGAAACATCACCCTGGGGGGTAATTTTACGGGAACCAAAGGGGCAGGATTGTATGCTGCCTCTGGGCGGACCGGGGGGGCTCCGGGTATACTGATCTCTAACGCCACCATTACGGCAGCCGGAGGTAACATCAACATCTACGGAAGATGTACGACCAGTTATGATGATGGCATCCGTTTACAGGCCACTATAACTACTACCGGAAGCGGAACCATCGGGATCTACGGGGATTCACATGGAGGATTGCTTGATGCATCAGCCGATGTTTTTTTTGGCGGGATCACCTTTATTACGGCTGCTTCCACCATTGAAACAGATGCAGGGAATATCAACATTGAAGCCACGTTGACCAATACACAGAGTAACGGCACCTATGCGCTTAATTTCTATCGAACGGTCTACACCACCGGTACCCAAGACAGACACATCCAGCTCCTGTCGCGTTCCGGGAATATCCAGGTTACGGGCGACAGAGGTGTGACATCAGCAGGTGGAATGGGCAGTTCCAGCTGGGGCGACATCTATGCGGGTTCACCCCTCAGCGCTAGCTGGACAGCTTCTGGTAATATTACATTTTCTTATTCCAGTTTCGTAGGGGCAGGGCAAAATGGTATCATAACGAAAACCACCGGAGCGGTGACTTATGAGCCGGTGTCCACCAGCTTCTCGGCAGCTCAGACCTTTCCATATAATGCCAATTATACATTGGCATCGAGTGCGTCCAGTTTGACCATCGGTAAACCCGGTAATACGGCTAATATCACCATTGCATCCGCACAGACAGTTGTTGGTCCTGTTTCCATTTATGGTGGAACGGTGGCGCTGACCGGAGCAGTGACTGCCACGGGTTCGACACTGACACTGGGCGCTGCCACAGCACTGACACAAACCGGAGCCGTTTCAGCCAGCAGTTTGTTGCTCTCGGGTGCCGGCACCTTCACATTGAGCAATACCAGTAACAATGTAGCATCCATCGCCGGAGGTACTTCAGGATCCCGGCTGGGTTCTTTGAGTTTTTCGGATGCGAGTGGGGGACTGACCATCGGCACAGTGGGCAGCACCAGCGGGATCTACACCACCGGAGCCCTGCTGGTGGAAACGTTGACCGGGGACATCAATCTGACGGAGTCGGTATCATCGAGTGCTACGACGTCCACGGCCCTGACCATCAATGCCGGCAAGAGTTCCGCCATCGGAACCAATGCGGGTGGGAATATCCTGGTATCCGGTACGCCTACGGTGTCTGTTGGATCGGCGGGGATCGGCAGACTGTTCAGCGGTCTGGAAACCAACAGTACCGGGTTGACCGACCTGGCGGGTGGTTCCGGGAATGTCCGTTATGGGTTTGATGAATCCACCACCACCTTCAGTCCGGTGTTGGCCGGGAGTACGATCCACGCCATCTATCGTACCAATACGGGTACTGGCGATCTGACGATCGTCGCCTCCACTGGAGATGCGATCAACACGACCTGGTCGTTCGACAACGGCACCCTGACCACGACCAATGCGACCGTGAATGTGAACGCATCCGTGATCCAAGATTATCTGAATAGCGGAGCCCTGACCATCGACGCGGGGAATGTTACGATCAGTTCCGCCGTTACCAGCAGTTCGGCCAATGCGTTCGTCATCAATTCCAACGGCGTCAAGACCATCACGGTGAACGCCGCTGTTTCACTGGGTGGAGCAGCTACCTTCCATAGCAATGCTTTTGCGCTTGGAAATGGGATTTCAACCAGTACGGCTTCGGATATCACCATCAATGCCAATGCCGGTTTCTCTACTACCAGTACAACGCGTCGCACCATCAGCAGTGCAGGTGGAGACATCATCATTCATGCCGATAAGGATCGCAATGGAAGCGGTGTCTTGGATCTGGATTATCTGACGATCAATCCGGGAGCAGGCAACATCATTATCAGGGGGGAGACGGTTAACTTCCTTGCAGGCAGTGGCCAGATGCCCTACATCAATGGTACCGGCAGCTTTACGTTCGAGTCCAGCGATGCTTCATTTGGATCATCACCGATCTATACATCCTGGTTTTTCATCGACCAGGATGCGGATGGGATCAGCGGGCTGACCATCGGTAAGCCCGATAACACGGCTAATATTGAGATCAATACCAATATCTCTATCGGCGGACCTGTATCCCTGTATGGTGGCTATGTGAACATCAATGGCAACCTGACCAGTTCTGCAACGGGCGATATCCTGCTCAAGGGCATTGCGGGGACCAACCCGTCCATTTGGGTACAATCCGGTAAGACGATCACCAAATCCGGTGGTACGGGTACCCTGACCATGCAGGGACATGGCCGAGTGTCGAACAGCGGCTCGATCACAACCAGCGGCACTGGGGTGCTGAATGTGATCTTCTGGTCGGATTTTGACAACAGCAACAATGATGGAGGGGTTTCACAATTTGGTACGGTTTCCACCAATGGCGGGCATGTCTGGCTGGGTGGCTCCAACTCCAACGGCGGCAGTTATACCTGGAAC
>CAJBPC010000427.1 GCA_903957405.1 uncultured bacterium
CGACAGGGTATGGTGTTTCCATCAGATCCCCGACCCTTGCATGGCGGATCTCGGGGTTGCTGAATACTTTTTGGAATAGTCCAACTTCGCTGATGGCTCCGACAAGCATCTCCCCATTGAAAACGGGTATGTGCTCGATGTCATATTTCTTCATCATCTCCACCGCCTTTGACACGGTATCTTCCGTGCGCAAGACAACAAGCTTTTGCTTCGGGCCTCTGCCGCTGACGACGTCCCTGAATGTTTTCACTTCAAGGAACCCGCGTTCCATCATCCATTGGTCGTTGTAGATCTTTCCCACATACCGGCTTCCGTGATCATGAAAAACGCATACGACCACATCGTCTTTCTTAAGGCGAGACTTCAGTTGCATCATCCCCTGCAGGCAGCTGCCTGCACTGTATCCGCAGAAGAGTCCCTCCTCCTTGGCTATGCGGCGTGCCATGATGGCTCCGTCCCTGTCTGTCACCTGCTCAAAATGGTCAATGACCGACATGTCATAGTTCTCCGGTACAAAGTCCTCTCCGAAGCCTTCTGAGATATACGGATGCACTTCGGTCATGTCGATCTCACCTGTCCTGAAGTATTTCGTCAACAGCGATCCGTAGACATCTATCGCCCAGATCTGTATGTCCGGATTCATCTCCTTCAGGAATTGCGCCGTGCCTGTCACGGTGCCGCCAGTGCCTGCCGTGCAAACGAAATGCGTGATCTTTCCGTCTGTTTGCCGCCATATCTCCGGACCGGTCGTTTCGTAGTGAGCCAGTCTGTTCGCCGGATTGTCATATTGATTGGAGTGGAATGAATTGGGGATCTCCCTTGCAAGCCGCCTGGCGACGGAGTAATAGCTGCCCGGATCATCCGGTTCCACGTTCGTGGGGCAAACGATCACTTCGGCTCCCATCGCCTTCAGGATGTCGATCTTCTCCTTCGACTGCTTGTCGGTTGTCGTGAATATGCACTTGTAGCCTTTGACGATGGCCGCCAGTGCCAATCCCATGCCCGTATTGCCTGAAGTACATTCTATGATGGTCCCTCCGGGCTTTAGCTTGCCTTCGCGTTCGGCCACTTCCACCATCTTCAATGCCATCCTGTCCTTTATGGAGTTCCCCGGATTGAAATAGTCGACTTTCGCGAGCACTTCGCAGGGGAGTTCCTTTGTGATGCGGTTCAGGCGAATAAGGGGTGTGTTCCCGATTGTCTCCAGTATGTTGTTTTTGACGTCCATTTGAATGTTGTTTGGTGGTGTTTTCGTTTTTATTTCGTGTAAGCGTTACCGTTATGATGTCCCTATTCGATGATGATCTTCAGCTCGGGGGCGAAGCGGGTCTTACCGTTTTTCGAGCGCACGGCCACCTGGCTGATCCTGAGTTCATCGCCCTTTTTCACATTGTCGCGTATGCTGTTCCGCCATATCTCTGTGAGCCGGTCCGTGTCGTTGAAGTCCATGGCCCTGAGTTCGCGTTTGGTGATGCTGACCGCCGTCTCCGCATCCTCGAATTCGCTGTCGAAGAAATACAAGAGGCGAAACCTGACGACGGGGTATCTGCCGCCTTTTTCATCCACGGCCTGCAACGCGCTGTCGAGGTGTTGTTTCAGCTGCTCGACCGAAGCCTTTCCGCTTTTGAGTCCTCCCAGTGCGACTGTCAGTTTGGGGACCGCCTGCGTCGGATTTTGTTGCTGGGCATCGGCAGAAAACGACAACCATGCGAGCATCATGGAAAGAAAGAGGTGTCTCATGTCTTGAAATTAAGCCGAAAAGCCCATCCCTGCATCCATCCGGACTATTTGAGGCTTGTTAAACTTTCTGTCAGTGTCTGGATCTTCGCTTCTGCATCGGCCTTTTTTCTGCGTTCCATGTCGACGATTTCCGGTTTCGCATGTTGCACGAAACGTTCGTTGGCGAGTTTGCGTTCCACGGATTCAAGGAATCCTTTCAGGTATTCCAGTTCCCTTTCCATGTCAGCGATCTGTTCACCGGTATCCTGTTCCTGTTCTGTGAGGATGTAGAAGCGGTCCTTGCCGATCACCACGGTCATTCCCCCGGTCATGGCATCATCGGTGAACGTGAAAGATTCGGCATTGACCTGACGGCAAAGGATATCCGAAATGGTGGCGTATGTTTTTTTGTCATCTGTCTGGCAAGCCAGCCGCACCGCCTCGCGGGGTTTGAGCTTCGCCTTGTTGCGTGCATCACGGATGCCGGAGATGGCGGATTTCAGCATTTCGCCTTCGGCGAGGAGCGAGGCTCCCGTCATGTTGCATCGCGGGTCGTTGAATTCCGTTTCCGTGGAGGGTTGCGCTATGCAGATGTCATCTCCTGAGGCACGATGCCGAAGCTGTTGGTAGACTTCCTCGGTCAGGAACGGCATGAAGGGATGCAGCATTTCCATCAGCGATTCGAAGTACTCAATGACGGAGGAGAGGTGATGATTATAGATGGGTTGTTCCGGTGCCGGTTTGATCCATTCCAGGTACCAGCTGCAGAAGTCGTCCCATATGAGGGAGTAGATCGTCTTGAGTGCTTCGCTAAGACGGTACTGATCCATCAGCTTGTTGACTTCAGCCCTCACTTCACCGAGCCGGGCCCTGAACCAGAAGTTCGGCCAGTTCTTTGCAAGAAAAGTCGACTCGTCGAGGTCATACTCCATTACTCCGCGTTGCTTCCACATATCAACCAGTCGGAGGGCATTCCAGATCTTATTGATGAAGTTTCGGCCTTGTTCGTTCGTTGATTTGTCCCACAGCAGGTCGTTGCCTGCGGGAGAGGAGATCAGGATGCCGAATCGAACGGCATCCGCGCCGATATCATCGATCATTTCCAGGAGATCTGGAGAGTTGCCGAGCTGTTTGCTCATCTTGCGTCCCTGCTTGTCGCGCACGATGCCGGTGAAGTAGACTTCACTGAAGGGTTTTTGACCCATGTATTCATAGCCTGCCATGATCATCCTTGCGACCCAGAAGAATATGATCTCCGGCGCGGTGACGAGTGTATGGGTGGGGTAGTAGTACTGCACTTCTTTGTTGCCGGGCTCGGATATGCCCTTGAACACTTCGAATGGCCACAGCCATGAGGAGAACCATGTGTCCAGGCAGTCTTCGTCCTGCTTCAGCTGCGGGTTTTCCACGCCATGGGCGTCCCTGAATTTCACGATGGCTTCCGCTTCGTCCATTGCAACGACAAATCGGCCTTCATCATCATACCATGCCGGTATCCGATGACCCCACCAAAGCTGCCTGCTGATGCACCAGTCCTTGATATTCTCCATCCAGTGACGGTAGAGGTTCTTGTATTTTGCGGGGTGGAAGCGGATCTCTTCGTCTTCCACGGCGCTCAAAGCGCGGCCGTGGATTTTTTTCATGTCCACCCACCATTGCAGGGAGAGCCTCGGCTCCACGACGACGTCGGTGCGTTCCGAGAAGCCCACCTGATTCGTGTATTCCTCCGTCTTCACCAGGAAGCCTTTCGTTTCCAGCTCCGCGACGATCTGTTTTCGGGCTTCGAATCGGTCGAGACCCACGAAAAGGGTCGCAGTTTCGCTCAGGGTCCCGTCATCGTTGAGGATATCTATCACCTCGAGTCCGTGTTTCTGACCGAGTTGGTAGTCGTTCATGTCGTGTGCGGGTGTGATCTTCAACGCCCCGGTGCCGAAATCGATCGCGACGTAATCGTCTGCGATGATCGGGATGCGGCGTCCGATCAGCGGCACAATGGCATTGCGGCCCACGAGGTGCTTGTACCGCTCATCATCGGGATGCACAGCGATGGCCGCATCGCCGAGGATCGTTTCAGGGCGGACGGTGGCGATGGTGATGGATTCAGTGTCTGAAATCGATCCGTCAGCAGCTTCCAGCTGATACCGCAAATGGTAGAGTTTCGACTGCACTTCTCGGAAGATCACTTCCTCATCACTCAGTGCCGTTTTCGCCCTAGGGTCCCAATTGATCATCCGTTTTTTGCGGTAGATATGGCCTTTTTCATAGAGGTCGTTGAACACGCGTATCACCGACTTGTAATAGTCGGGGTCCATGGTGAAGGAAGTTCGGTCCCAGTCAAGGCTGCAGCCCAGCTTGCGCAGCTGGCTGAGGATGATGCCGCCGTATTTTTCCTTCCATTCCCATGCATATGCCAGGAATTCCTCCCGCGACAGCGATGCTTTTTGTATGCCGCGTTCCCGCAGCATCTGCACCACTTTGGCCTCTGTGGCGATGGAAGCATGGTCCGTGCCGGGCACCCAGCATGCGTTGTAGCCCTTCATGCGGGCCCTGCGCACAAGGATATCCTGGATCGTATTGTTGAGGCAGTGCCCCATGTGCAGGATGCCTGTCACGTTCGGAGGCGGGATGACGACCGTGTATGGTTCGCGATCATCCGGGGTGCTTTTGAAATGCCCGGATTCGATCCAGTGATCGTACCATCTTTCCTCTGCTTCCTTGAAATTGAAAGTCTTGCTCAGTTCCATACAATTATCGCTCGTTTTGGGAGGGCAAAGGTAAGCATTCCGCAACGTGCCTGCACCGTCAAATCCCTCTGTTTGTACACAAAAATCGGAGTGTTCATGACGTCATTGCAAGCCGGACATGATGGAAGTCAGTCTTTTGTGGGAATCGGCCTTCGTAGCTTCATGCAACGCCTACAATCAGGCTTTTTAAATAAAAACGATATGAAAAAGACAACGAACCTGAACCGCTACGGAATATGGATCGACCACAAGCAGGCAACCATCATGTGTGTGGACGGAGAAGGCAATCTGAGCTCGAGGACGATCAAGTCCGGCATCCGGACGATGAATCGATTCGATGGTGAAACGACCAGCAAGACAGGTTTGTTCCGGCACACGCTGAATCGTGAAACACATGACCAGAACAGAATGAATCAGGAGTTTAAGAAATTTCTAAAAGAGGTCGTGATGAATCTGGAGCACGTGAATGGCATCCTGATACTGGGACCCGGTGACGGAAGGCATGAACTGCTGAATGAGATCCAGAAGCAGAAAAGCCTTGAATCCGTGTGGATAGAAAACAAACCGGCTGACAAGATGAAAGTGACGGAAATGAAGGTCGTGGTCAAGGAACATTTTGGGATTTCTTGAGCCTCGCCGCGGTTGAACCTCAGAACTTTTCTTCGATCGGTCGGGTATATGCGCCGATGGCGTAAATTTAACCCATGTACGCTATTGTGGATATTGAGACGACGGGAGGGCATGCTGCGTCAAATGGCATCACGGAGATTGCAGTGATATTGCATGATGGGCATGTCATCGAAGGGAGTTACCACACGCTTGTCAATCCGGGCTACAGCATTCCCAAATACATCTCTGCGTTGACGGGCATTACCGATGCAATGGTGGCTGACGCCCCTTCTTTCAGTGATATCGCTGAAAAGGTCCAGCGTTTGTTGGATGGTCGGATTTTCGTGGCACATAATGTCAACTTTGATTTTTCATTCATCCGGCATCATCTGTCGGCATCCGGCTTTGATTTCACCGCGAAGAAAGTGTGTACGGTTCGCTTGAGTAGAAAGGTTTTCAAGGGATTGCCGAGTTACAGTCTCGGCAAGCTCTGCCGGTCGCTGGAGATCGAGGTGGAGCATCGTCACCGGGCGATGGGTGATGCCCAGGCGACCGTCAGGCTTTTTGAGAAGCTTCTCGCCGGAGATGCGGAGGGTCATTTGCAGCAGATGCTGAAGATGGGAAGCCGTGAGGGATATCTGCCTATTCATCTGGATGCTTCTCAGATCGACGGTCTGCCATCCGCAGCGGGCATCTATTATTTCCATGACGCCAAGGACAAGGTGATCTATGTGGGGAAGGCGATCGATCTCAAGAAGCGTGTCGTCAGTCATTTTTCCGGCAATGGCACCACACGCAGGCGGCAGGAATTCCTCCGCAAGATCAACCGCATCTCATTCCAGGAATGCGGCTCCGCTTTGGTGGCGAGTCTGATGGAAAGCATTGAAATCAAAAGGCTTTGGCCCGTCTACAACCAAAGTCAAAAAAATCGGGAGTACAGTTTCGGCATCTACCCGTATGAAGACCAGCGGGGAGTCATTCGTTTGGGATTGGAATACAAGCGCAAGTATCTCCAGCCGGTCGTCACGATACCCACCATTACCGAGGGACATACCGTCTTGAGGAATCTCCTGCGTGAATTCAATCTCTGTCCGAAGCACTGCACCCTGCAGCGCGGCAACGACCGCTGCATCGGTGTCTTGGAACACTACTGCAAG
>CAJBPC010000428.1 GCA_903957405.1 uncultured bacterium
ACTCGCACTCAAGGCCAGGGTCTCGATCTTCCGCGAAGACTGGAGCAGTGCGGTTTCCGCGTCGACGGAAGTCATCAACTCCGGCAAGTTCAGCCTCTTAAGCTACGGCTCCATGGTGCAGGATTTCAGAACACCCAACAACAACGAGTCGATCTTCGAGGTATCGAACAACACCAACGATAACCCCGGGACTGATGGCATCGCATATATCAGCAGCCAGCAAGGGTATGGAGAGGTATTGGGCACACGCACTTCGATGAACAGCCGCAGCACAGGTACCACGTTAAGTACTTTCAGGGCACTCTACGAGGCCTACAGTGCGACCGATGTGCGGCGCAATTTCGTTGCCCTCGGCGACAGGAACTCCCTCGGCGGAGAAAAGAGCGTGCCCCTCGCTTTGAAGTACACGAATATCGTCACCTTCCTGGAGAACATAAAAGTGTTGCGGTTTGCAGAGATGCATCTCTCACGCGGCGAGGCACTGGCAAGACTGGCCGTGCAGAACAGCGACGGCAATGCATTGACAGCATCCATGTCTGACATCAACCTCATCCGCAAGTCGAGGGACACATCTTCCCTGACGAAACCCTTTTCCGCCTCGCTGTTGGCCACTCCGCCGACCGGAAGTATCCGCGCCACGGCATACCTCGACAGCATCATCGTGGAGAGAAGGAAGGAGTTCGCATTGGAAGGCCAGCGATTGTTCGACCTCAACCGCACGAAGACAAACTTCGTGAAGATCAACTCAGGAGGCAACAGTGCATCCAGACTCATACAGTACACAGCGACCACCAGCAGTTACTACTACAGGACGATCCTGCCGATACCGGTAACGCAGGTGCAGAATAATACCAACATGGTACAGAACCCCGGGTTCTGATAAACAAGCCCTGTGCGCAACAGCAGAATGCCTGCAGATCCCATGTGATCTGCAGGCATTCTGCTGTTGGACATCCGGTGAAGGGAAAAAGAATTAACGAATGCAGTGGATCACTGGCCGGGTCACCCATGAATATTATCACGCGATCCTGTACTGATGGGTCTACTCAAACCTTCCATGCAAGATCCCCGTTCAGGTGCGTGCATGCATCAACCGGTGTTCGGTATCATGAAATGCGCGCCAATGGCCTGACAGATCAGTTTCGTGTATCCGTTACTGTTACCTACAGGAATTGATCTCATCCTTGGAGTCATTCATATCTCCGTCTTCTCATATTCATACACTTCCTTCGAAAAGGCGGATTCCATCATGCCCCTGTCGAATGCCTTCTCGTTGTTAGCCAAAAAGATCGTAGCCACGCCATTGCCTATGAAATTTGTGATGGCGCGCGCTTCAGACATGAAACGATCAACACCCAAAAGCAGCGCAAGTCCTTCCACCGGAATGACCTTAATGGCGCTCAGTGTGGAGGCCAGCACGATGAAACCGCTGCCGGTCACGCCAGCTGCGCCTTTCGAAGTGACCATGAGTATGCCGATCACCGTGAAGATCTGCCCCAGGCTGAGGTCCACACCGAATACTTGTGCGAGGAAAATGACCGCCATGGAGAGGTAGATCGTCGTGCCGTCAAGGTTGAAAGAATATCCCGCCGGTACGACAAGCCCGACGACGGGTTTCGAACACCCCATCTTCTCCAGCTTCTCCATGAGTGATGGCAATGCCGCTTCCGAAGAAGATGTGCCGAGCACGATGAGCAGTTCTTCCTTGATGTAATTGAGGAATCGCAAGAGGGATATCCGGTAATATCGGAGAATAAGACCGAGTACCGCGAATATGAATACCGCCATGGTGATGTAGACCGTGAGCATGAGCTTGCCCAATGGCAGCAGCGTGGCGATGCCATACTTTCCGATGGTGAAGGCCATGCCGCCGAATGCACCGACCGGAGCCAGCAGCATGACGAAGTGAAGACCCTTGAACACATACTTCGAAGCGAGCTTCATGGGTTCGATGAACCGGTCCTTGGATGGCAGTCTGCTCAGCACGATGCCGAAGATGATCGAACCGATGAGCACCTGAATGGTCATATTGTCCTTCAAGAATTTCAGCCAGGAAAACTCGGCAGCCCCCGCGGTGAATTTGCCGACATCCCCGTCCGTTCCGATCTCATGGGTATTGACCCCTGCGCCCGGCTGGATGACCCATGCGACCAGAATGCCTATGAGCAATGCGATGGTGGTGACGACTTCGAAATAGATCAAAGCCTTTCCTCCCACACGTCCGACTTTCTTCAGGTCGTTCATGCCGCTGATGCCCAGGGAGATCGTCAGGAAGATGATCGGGTTGATGAAAAGTTTGACGACATCGATGAAGTATTTTCCCAGTGGCTGCATGGCGACACCCGTGGCAGGGAAGAAATGACCGATGCCGGCGCCGGTGAAGATGGCCAGCAACACCCAAAATGTGAGGTTCGTGAAAAGTTTTCTCAATGAGCGGGTTTTAAAAAAATGACAAGTGCGATCGATGATGTGTATGCGATAAAGATAGATATAAACAATGCTTCAATACCCTCCTTCGGATCAGGCATTCGACATTCTTTCCATGATGTGAAGAAACGGTTGAATAATAATTCAAAAACGGATGTTACAGGATGAGATCGATGCGGTCAGCGGTCCAATCCCATGGCGGTGCCGGCCCAATCGGGATCCGCCGCACCGATCCAGTCTCCGCCGGCCAGTCGTTGAATGACATGCACCCTTCCGAATTGTGCGGGCGACTTCACAGCATCCACTCTCGCGCCTGTTGCGCGCAATGCCTGCAGCGTTCCCGCCTCCCGCCACCAAACACCGGGATGGTTCTCCACCAGGAGCCTGTCTGGCAGCTGGAACACACGCACAGCCGCCAGTGCCTTTTCCAGCGAAAGACCCTGATCCACGACCCTGCTGATCACCTGAACGATCGCAGGCACGATGCGTGCGCCACCGGCTGCACCTAGTGCCATGACAGGCTTTCCGTCTTTTAGGAGGATCACCGGGGAGATATGCGAGGATGCCCTGTCGCCCGCTTTCATGCCGCCCAGGTAGGGGCCCATCGTGGTGGCGAACATGAACCCGTATTTTTTCGATGCCACTTTTGAGCCCATGAGCGGACCGAGCGACTGCGTGAGCGATACGACATTGCCCTGCGCATCGGAGGTGACGAAATGCGTCGTGTGACCGTTACCGTTATCCTGACCGGCCGTATCCGCTTTGGCTTGCCGACCGATGCCGGCGGGGATGCTGTCCGCCCATCTTTTCTGCGCGAAAGACCGCTGCACGAGTGAGTCCTCGATGGTTTTCAGGAGCGGGCGATCTTCGTACGCCTTGTAATGCACGGCCGCGTGCTGCAGGAGGAAGTCCCTTTCGCCGGCTGCTGACAGATCCGCTTGCTCCAGCATCTGCAGCATCTCGATCACGATGGCGCCATAGCTTGGGAGTCCTGTCGCCACCAGTTCATACCCACGGTATGTCCCCCTGAGGATCTTTGCATCCGGAGCCCGGTAGGCCTGCAGGTCTTGCAGCTTCAGCGACCCGCCGCCTTCCTCCACCTCCTTGGAAAAAGCAAAGGCGATGCCACCGGAGTAAAATGACTTCCCATGGTCTTTTGCGATCGTTTTAAGGGTGGCGGCCAGGGCCGGCTGCCGCAGGAGATATCCTCCGGCGGGGATGGTGTCACCGATGATGAAATGCCTGACCGTGCCTTCGTATCTGCGCAGATCCTTTAGTACGGCAGACTGCCTTGCGGCCTCTTCGCCATGAAGGGGATGGCCATCGGATGCTGCATCGATCGCCGGCTGCATCACCGTCTTCAAAGGAAGTCTGCCATGTGTTTCATGCAGCTTCAAGATGCCCTTCACCATGCCGGGCACACCGATGGTGCCGAACCCATCTTCCTCCTCCTTCGGTTTCTTCAGATATCCGGCAGGCACTTGCGTCGTGGCATCGATGCCGCCGATGCCTTTATCCGCGTGATACCATACTGCCTGCAACCGACCGCCGATCCCGCTCATGCTCGGTTCGACAACGGCCAACATAAAGGATACCGCAGTCGCCGCATCAAAGGCATTGCCGCCGTTCCGGAGCATCCGGTACCCCGCCTCCGTGGCAAGCGGATGCGCACTCGCAATCATCCCAAGGGATGCCGTATCGAGTTTACGCTGAGCAAAAGACATGCCCGAACACTGCAGGGCGATCGATAAGAATAGAACAATTCGCATGTGAAACGATCCGGATTTTCAACAACACCCTTCAACATGCAGCGACATCATGACTTGACATGCGCCATTTGCCTGCTGTCCAATGAACGGTATTGTTTAATGAATAATATACAAATGGAAAATAAATATGAACAAAAGGGCGTGCCGACATCATTATCGTAATCTTTTCCTGACGACCTCTGCAAACATATACATTCATAGTCTTTTCTTGCAAGTGAGGCGGGGTCAAATACGATCAACAAGCCGATTGTATCATGGATGTGAAGTAACGCCTATTCATATGAAAAACATCGCCTCGTGTGAAAAAACGGTTATGAAATTTCGACGATATCGCATAAATATGGAATGCGGGACAACGTCACCCCCGATCAAGGTGCGCGTCACGGCAAGCAGGTCATTTTTTTGCCTTTCCATAGCCCTTTTCTTATCTGCGGGATCAATGGCCCAATCCGTAAGGATCGTGGCGGACACGACGAAAAAATCTGCACGGATAGCATCCGGTTTCGTGGGATTCTCGTTCAACCCATCCTTCATGAGTCAGTTCTTCAGCAACAGCTACAACGGGAAAGACAGCAGGGCTGTCACGCTCCGTCTGCTAGAGCACTTCATGCCATGGCAGCAACCCTCCATACGGATCATTGGCGCCAACGGCAGCTGGTGGAAGGGGGCGTCCCCATATACCACCGTTCCGGTGAGTTGGAACCCAAGCGCTCCGGAGTTTCCGGGCACGCATATGCCTTCCACCACACCATCATTGACGGCAGGATCGGTGGATGCGGCGACCGACCTCACGAACCTGGCCAGGAGCATCAGTCAGCTGAGCTATACGCCACAAGTGATCTTCGGAATCAATGCCTCGGTGATCGACAAGGGACGCACGGTGGATTTCGCCCGGAACATACATTTGTACCTAGTGCAGGGAATCGGCGCAACGGGTTTGCGTCCCCACCCCGGCATGGATCTGCAATATGAACTCGGCAACGAACCCGACGCCTATGTCGCCAATGGCCGGAGGCTGAGTACGTACAATGCATCCGCAGTGGCTGACGAGTTCGCCTTTCTGAGCGATGCCATCAGTCGCGCAGGCATCGGAGGCGGCTTTGCGGGTCCTGCACTTGCGAAACCGAACTACGTGAGTCCGACCACCAACGGAAATTTCACTGCCGGGTCGGAGACCTTCATCACGAAAGTGAAGTCTGCCGTGGGGAGCAAGCTCGCCACCATGACCTACCACGACTACCCGCTCGGTTGTGCATCGGACGTGACGAGTGTATCATCCTTTCTCGAGAAGTTCTGGCAACCCGATCCCGGATCATCAAAATACGCGGGGAAATACACCGAGGCGGAGATAAATGACCCGTCGACAGGCATCAAAAGATCCATCGATGAGGCAAAGCGGCAAGGCTTACGGTTTCGGGTAGCCGAACTCAACAGCATATGCCAGGGCGGATCCGATGGCATCAGCAACAGTTTCGGTGCCGCCCTCTGGAGCATTGATTTCATGTATGAGCTGGCGCTTGCAGGCGGGGATGGTGTCAATTTCGCATGCGAGGGAGGCTCGACGCAGTATTATTCGCCGTTCACATTCAACAGCACGCAGATCGGCTCCAACAACGTGTTGGTGAATCCCGTTTACCATGGTGCACTCCTTTTCGCCATCGCCGCGCAGCGCAACCTGTATGCCGCGAAATGCACTACTTCCCTGACTTCC
>CAJBPC010000429.1 GCA_903957405.1 uncultured bacterium
CCAGTCTGAACTTCCGGTTGACGGAGCGGATGACGTCGCGTGTTTTTCGCGTTTGGATATCCAGTGTTTTATTGGCCACGCCGAGGATCCGGTTCACTTCCTGTACATTGGTCCGTTTTACCTTGTCCCGCAGGTTCTCTGTGAGCAGCCGCAGGAGGGATAGTTCAACCTCGTCAAAAACCGGCAGCGCAGCCGTTTTGACCGGCAAAGGTTCCGTTTCCGGTCTGTCCTCCGGCGGCTTCATCGTCATTGATGAAGGCGCAGGGAGATTTCGCAGGTCCCTTTTGCGGTAGATGAAAACTCCACCTGCGATCAGTACCGGAATCAATAGCCAGAAACCATTTCGGCCGGTAGTTGGGAGGGTGTAGATCGTCATGCCGGTATCGCGGAACATGTCACGCGTGAGGGTGACAGAATCGATGGCGCCCGTCCGAGGCAGGCCGTAGTAAATCTTTCCGTTTGCGTACCAGGTGAATTTTGTGGAGACCTTCGAGAGCAATTCCGCTTTTGCCTGCGCCACATCCAGGGTGAGGATGCGGTTACCGGGCAGGTCGAAGTATTCTATGACGCCCTGGTTGAGCATGAGTATACCGGAATCGGTCTCCACAATTTTTTGTCTGTTCGCTGTTTTATTCCGCAGGTGTTCGGTATGCGCACCAAGTGCCTTCCAGGAAAAGGTTTCGAGGTCGAGGACGTATACGGAATCCACCATTTTGAATTCTTCATTCCGCACCGCTTCATTGGCTTGTATGTACTGCAGCGTGTAGAGATCATCGGTACGCCTGTCGTACCACATGAACGTATCCGGACTCAAAGACGCCACGGGAATCTCCCTGTTAAGTGGAATGATCGCCCATTCCTTCATCTTGCTATTGAAGGCCCTGAGCTGGCCATTCCACCGCCAAAACCCATAGCCCCCGAAGTTGTACAACTGATCCTTGAAAGAAAAATCATACGCACTGAAATTATATCCGTAATGGGTGGTATGGTCCAGCCTCCTGAAAACAATGGAATCCGGAGCATGAAGATCATCCGCTGCATAGACCAGGCCCGTAGCGGAAACATGGACAAGAAGCCTCCCGCCGGAAAGGATCATATGCTGTGCATTGCCGGGATAAACACCGCTGCCCAGATCCAGTATGGTGTGGAATTCATCTATCGGAATATTGACCATCGGATGGCCGGATGCGCTCCTACCGATGGTGCGAAAAAAACCGTTCTGTGCGATCTTCAAGACGGGGATAGGCTCACCCGCTTGGAGTAGCCCTGTCATCGTCAACATAATAAAAATGAAAAAACCACAGGGACGGAATTGGTGCTTCATGCTGCAAATATAAGTTTTGCAACTACGACAAAAACCATTTGAAAATGGTGATTCACTAATTAAAATACAGGTTTCCCGTTGTTTATATCCATTTATGAACGATAGGTGAATGAGACCAGAAAGCTCACTGATATCATATATCCAGCGTTCCACAACGGTAATTTCACGAAGTAAGTCTATATCGATGCTACGCACATCGAGCAATCCTTCATGCCGTGACAAAATGAATATAAGCCTGACATTCGCAACGACATGCCTGCTATCGAGCCTATCATCGCTGACAGGAACAGCAGCAGATACAACCTACTCCGTTGCTGCAAGTCGCCATGCAGGGGTCGAATATCTTGTGCAACAAAATGTCATTTGCCCATCCGACTTCCGCATTCTGCAGGCTGACACCACCATCTGCAAGGGGGCATTCAGAAAAAAACATACATGTACCCAAAGGCTTCACCCCGAACAACGACGGTCATAACGACAAGCTATACCCGATACCGGTGGGTATCAAAACCCTGAAGGCTTTCAGGATCTATAATCGTTGGGGTCTGCTGATGTATGATAACAAAGATGCGGGGATCAACGATGGTTGGGACGGGAAATACCTGGGCAAGCCACAACCGACAGAAACCTATACCTGGATAGCGGAGGGCATCGATGATGACGGAAACCTGATCAGGAGAAGCGGCAATACGGTCCTGATCCGTTGATGCGTGTGACGACCGGGGATGAAAAAAAAATATAAGCCAACAATGTACAAGCTGTTCACATGACAAGACGAATCCTGTCCATCCTCCTGTTTTTCGCTTTCAATGGATCCGTTTCAAGAGCGCAGGACCCGCATTTTTC
>CAJBPC010000430.1 GCA_903957405.1 uncultured bacterium
CTTTTATCTGGAGCAGAATCCGGACGTGCGTGAGTCAGGTATGGACGCGGCTTTGCACTACTTGCTACACGGTGGAAGTGAAGGTCGCAATCCATCCCCGCATTTCGATACCCTTTTTTATTTGGAGCAATACCCGGATGTGAAAGCATCGGGAATGAATCCACTTTTTCATTATCTGACGTACGGGGAGGCCGAGCATCGCCTGGCGATGTCACCATACATTTTTCGTGAGGCTCAGCTTACGACGACAGCCAGTGAATCTCCGAGCTGGTCCGTCGCTTGGCATCTGCCGGAAGATGTGGCTAACCGCTCCCTGAAAGTCAATTACCTGGATGAAACGATCAAAAACAATGATTACGGCGATGCCATAGCGCATTGGGAAACCGAAATACAAGCGTTTTGGCGCCTTTACATCGACCGATACTACGAGTTCTTCGTCCTGTCGAAGAAAATGAGGCGTGGACAGATCTTGGATGTCGGCGCAGAGTTTTACAACAAATACATCAAGGAAGTGATCGCCCATGGGCAAACATTGACTGTTGTAGACCTGAAGGAACCCGACCATCCGGATATCCTGATCGTCAAGGACCTGGATCATTACCATCGATTCGATATGACCCGGGACAATTATCAAGATTTTCCAACACTGGCCGGGCAATTCGATACGGTGCTGAGTTTTGGAGTGCTGAGCTATTACGATTTCTCTCCCGACATGTGTTCCAGATACATTGACAATATGGCCGGCTTTATGAAGCCAGATGGTATGGCCATATTCAAGGTGGATCGTCACGCGATTGAGAAACATCAGCAGTTCCCGGCCTTCTCCGTCTTGCATCAATGGATCGCCGATAGGTTCTGCATAAAAGAGCTGGATGTACTCGCCAGCAACGACCAGGCATTTTACTTCTACTACTGCAGCAAAAAGACACCACCAATACAAGCATGATCCCCGGGCAAAGGTTTATTTTCATTTCCCCACACCTCGATGACGCCGTCTTATCCTGTTACCCGATGATCTGTTCTTGCCTTGAACAGGGGATCCCGGTAGAGATCTGGACGATCATGGCGGGGATACCTTCTGACAAGACGGCCTTTTCGGATACCGCACAGCAGATATCCATGTCCGACCCGGTCGGCTATGTACAAAGGCGGCAACAGGAGGACCTGGAAGTTGGCAAAGCGCTTGGCGTTCGCGTGCGGCATTTCAATTTTACGGACGCCATCTACAGGACCGACCCGTCCAAGCACCCGCTGTATCCTGACCTGCGCGACATATTTCACCACGTCGACTTCCGGGATCTGTATCTGGCGAATCGTATGTATGAGGCATTGTCACCGTTGTTGACAGCGGAGGATGTGGTGGTGGCTCCGTCGGCGATATGTGGCCATGTGGATCATATACTCACAAGGCTGGCTTGCGAAATGCTACCCATGGAGATCCTTTTCTATGACGAGTTCCCCTACACGGTGCAACGTCACAGCCCCGTCCCCCCGGAAGTACAATCGGAATGGGTACGCGTGGTCGGGTTATACGCCTCACAGATGCGGTTACTCTTCCCCGGAAATACGCTTCAGGATCTGATATCCATACACCAGCCTGCATGGTCGCCGCACCCAAGGATTCAGCCGCTGATCCCGCGCAAACTTCACCTCATTTGGATCGGTGATTCCTCTATGTCGCCAGATGCACAAAAAAACTATAAGACCTGGGTCAGACTGATGGGCACTGCCTGGCAGGTCCGCTTATGGACCAATGATGATTTGCACAATGAACAATTCAGTAATGAGGTCCTGAACTGCATACAGAACGCCCGACACGGGATGC
>CAJBPC010000431.1 GCA_903957405.1 uncultured bacterium
AAAAACAACACAAGCTTCTGAACCCCGACACCTTCATGTCGGGGTTCCTTTATCCCCGATCGTACCCTGCCCTCGAAATTGAAACGATCATACGGTTTCTTCGTTCAGCAGTCATGCAAACGGCCTCCTTCTTTGTCCTGCCATCTTGTTTGCTGATGAAAAATACAGTCAAATGCCGCACCCGATTTTTTTACGGATATTACCTTATCGATTAAAGCTGGTTTTGGTTTCATGCAATTCATCTGGAGATCGCCATCAAAGGCGGTAGGATATATTGCCGATGGTTCACTTGACTGTTTCCGGGAAATCATCAAAGGGTAAGGATATCTTTGAATACCTGTCTGGCATACCGATCTTCAGCTTTTGTACATGGCCGCTAGGAATCACGGCAGGACATCCCCTTCGTCCGAACCTAATTGCCTGCTGATGAATGCACCCTGTATCGCTCGAGTGTAATTTCCATTTTGATCCTATCGCCACGAAGTAGGTTGACCGTGCCGGATGGCATGAACCCGGAACAAGGGTGGTTTCTATTTCTTATCCAGCAAAAGCATCTTTAGGGCGACCAGCAGCATCAGCACTGCGAAGATTTTTTTAACGGTCACTTGCGGCAGCGACAGGGTGAATTTACTTCCCAGGTAGCTGCCGACGACGAACCCAATGGCCAAGAGTCCCGCAAACCTGAAATCCACATAGCCCTTTTTGTAGTAATTGATCACACCGAGGATGCCTACGGGGAACAGCATGAGCGTCAACGAAGCCCCTTGGGCCTGAAGTTGGGAGAAAGCAAGGAAATACACCAATGCGGGTACGATGATGATGCCGCCGCCTACGCCGACCATCCCACCGATGATGCCGGCCGCCAGACCGATCAGGATTATGATGACCATGTTCTCCAATGTGATCTTTGGTTTGTCTGTAGGTATCATTGTTTTTTGAAAGTCTCCTTGTAGAAGTCGAGTGCGTCGCTGATGATCTTCAATGCAGTGGCTTTGTCCTGGAACTCTTCCACTACGACCGTCTTGTTCTCCAGTTTCTTGTATTCTTCGAAGAAATGCCTCAGTTCGTTGAAGAAATGCGGCGGCATCTCTTCGATATTGTTGATATAGTTCACACTCGGGTCGGTATTCGCCACGGCGATGATCTTGTCGTCGGCATCGCCGCTGTCGATCATCTGCATGACGCCGATGACCCTTGCTTCCACGATACACAGGGCCTGCACGCTGATGCTCGACAACACCAGGATGTCGAGGGGATCCTTGTCGTCTCCCAAGGTCTGTGGAATGAAGCCGTAGTTGATGGGATAATGGAAGGAAGAGTGGATCACGCGGTCCATCTTCAGGAGTCCGCTGTGCTTGTCGATCTCATACTTGGCCCGTTCACCTTTCGGGATCTCGATGATGGAGTTCACGATGCGGGGGGCCTGGTCGCCGGGCGGAACGCCATGCCATGGATGCAATACGGTCAGCATGTTGGTTGCTTTATATTCAAATGTATTGAATTTAACCTTGACGCTAGCAGCGTATTCTACATTCCTATCGTGTCAACTCGATGCCTAGCCATGTGGCCAGGATGCCCATGGATACGCTGGTCGTGATGTACACGAGGACCATGGTGTAAGCCCCGCTGCGCATCAACACGATATTCTCGTACGAGAAGGCGGAGAATGTGGTGAATCCGCCGCAAAGGCCTACCGTGAGCATCAGCATGATGTCTGGCGGGACGCTGTTGCTTTTCGAAGCGTATCCGAACAGGAGCCCGATCAGCAAACTCCCTGCAACATTGATGGCCAGGGTGGGCAGCGGGAATGGTTGCGGGTACAAACCGTAGAGCCCCTTTCCGATCAGAAATCTGGTCACACCGCCGATGGCGCTGCCGATGGCCACGAATAATACCTGACGTAGCATGTTTGCTGTTTTTTAATGACCCATCATCCGACTCCGCCCCGTCCTATTTCCCGATGATCGTTTCAACAGCGCCTTCATCTTTGGAGAAGGTATAGCTGAAGTCGACCTTCCAATCCTCGTTCTTGCGCACCACCTGCAGCTCGGTGGGTTTTTTATGAAAACTATTGGAATAGGTCACGATCGTCACGGAATCGTTCGGCGACTCCACTTTGTTGATCAGGATGGTGGCTGATCTAAGCCCCAACCGCTCTTTTTGGGGTTGTTTTTTCATATACTCCCTGTAGCGGTTGAATAGTTGTCGGTCTTCCTCTTCCTCCAGCACGTACATCTCAGCCTTGCTGAAGTCGCCATCGAGTACGGCACGTACGAATTCCCTTGCCGCATCCAGTCCGTCCTCGGGTTTCTTATAGCCCTCCGGCTCCGAACATCCCGCGAGCAGCATCATGACTGCCGTTATCCCTGTCAATATTCGTTTATGCATGGGTGCTGTTGTTTTCCCGGTCGTATGCGCGGATGATGGCTTTTACCAGGCGATGTCGAACGACATCCTCCTCGTCGAGTGCGATGTGTGCGATGCCGTCGATGTTCCGCAGGATGCGGATTGCCTTTTCCAGCCCGCTGCGTTGGTTCTTGGGCAGATCCACCTGGGTGAGGTCTCCCGTGATGATGGCTTTTGCATTCGCGCCGATCCTTGTCAGAAACATTTTTATCTGAAGATCGGTCGCGTTCTGTGCCTCATCGAGTATGATATAGGCATTATCGAGCGTCCGGCCACGCATGTATGCCAGCGGTGCGATCTCGATGACGCGGGTACTCATGTAGTAGTTGAGCTTGTCGGCCGGGAGCATGTCGTCCAGCGCATCGTAGAGCGGACGCAGGTAGGGATCGATCTTCTCCTTCAGGTCGCCGGGCAGAAAACCCAGACTCTCACCTGCTTCCACAGCGGGTCGGGTGAGGATGATCTTCTTCACCATCTTGTTCTTAAGGGCTCGAACGGCTAGTGCCACTGCCGTATACGTCTTGCCGGTTCCGGCCGGACCCACGGCAAAAATGACGTCGTTCTTTTCGCTCTTCGACACCATCAGCTTCTGGTTGGCGGTGCGCGCGCGAACAGATTTCCCATTCGGTCCGAACACCAGCACTTCATTCGGGTTCCGCTCCACGAAATGATCGACCGCTTCGGCATCGTCCCCCCCGAGGATCTGCTCGAAATAATGCTGGCTCATATGTCCGTTCCGCTCAAGGTACTGTATGAGTGTTTCGATCTTCTCTTTCGCGGCCTCTATCTGTTCCGGGGCACCGCTGAGCTTTATCTGTGTGCCGCGGCTGAGGATCTTCAGCAGGGGGAATTTCTTCTTGAGGAGGTCGAGTTTCCCGTTGTTCACACCGAAGAACTCCAATGGATTCACGGATTCGAGGTTGATGATGGTCTCTGTCAAGTGTGATTGGTTTTCAACAAAATTAGGCAAATTGTACCAACAGGGGGAAGGCTGAGTCCAGATTACATCCGCTGCCCGAAAAGGCGGGTGACAGCAGGGGGACATCCTCACCTGAAAGGCTTTAGCGCCACTAGAACCGGAAGAGGAGTTTGACGTTCAGCAGGCGTGGCGTGAGCCGGTTGGGCATGGTGAAAGTGGTGTTGGAGAAATCTTTTATGAGCATGTAGGAGATGGTGTTTCGGCGGTCGAGGAGGTTGAACACTTCGAGGCTTGCCCATATGTCATTGAAACTCCTGAAGGGGCTGTGGCTTCGTCGACGGCCTTTCTCGGCATCGAGCAGGAGTGCGCTGAAGCCTATGTCCGCGCGGATATATGGTTCAATGACCAGCGCATTGCGGTGGCGCACACTGCCGGGAATGTTATACGGCATATTCGATCCGAAGAGCAGGTTCAGGTGTACCTTAAAATTCTTATTCGTGCTGAGGTAGTCTTGGAAGAACATACCCATGGTGAACAACCTGTCGGTCGGGCGGCGCAGCCAGCCTACATCCACCCTTGCGCTGTCGGCGGGTACCTGGTCGTCGGTCTCCCAGCCGATCAGCTCTCCGTCCTTGTTGTAAAAGTTGTAATAATGATCCCCATTGAGGTCTTCCATGGTGCGCATGAAACCGATGCTGACCCAGCTCTCCGCGTCTTTCACCCACTCGCCGGAGAACCGCAATTCGATGCCTGTGGCATATGCTTTTGCATTGTTCTCTCCACTGTACCGGATGCGGACATTATCCACATCGTAGGGCACCACACGGGTCATGTGTTTGTAGTAGGCTTCCGTGCTCATCCTGAAGGGCCTGTCCCATGCCTTGAAGAGGTAGTCGGCGCCTGCCACCACCTGCCAGCTGCGTTGTGCGAGCAGTGCGGTATTCAGCGTCCCGTCGTACCGGCGCAACTCCCGATAGAATGGCGGCTGGTGATACGCGCCGATGGCGGCCTTGAACACAAGGTCCTTCCTGTCACCAGGCATCCATGACGCCTGCAATCGGGGTGATAGCAGCAACTCGCGGTTGAGGGTGTTGTAATTGAACCGCAAACCGGCCTGCAAAGTGGTATTCCCGCTCCCTTTTCGAAGCAGGTTGTCCTGTATGAACCCGGAGATCCTGCCGACCTCGAATGCCGCTGTCGATTTCAGCACATGGTTGAGTTGCAGCGAACCGGGTTGATAGGGCAGCGTGTATCCGGCTGAATCCATCCTTTCCCATTCGTTGAGGCGGTCGTCGATGCCGGTGCGATCCACATTCAACCCCCAAAACAGCTGATGTCTTTCTTTTGTCCATTGCCCTCT
>CAJBPC010000432.1 GCA_903957405.1 uncultured bacterium
AGTCATTTTTCTGCCGGTCTCTTGCCCATAGGAATGAGCCCTTGACGGCACTGCTCCATTGCCGGGAAAAGGTGCGCTCCACCCTGAAATCGGCGCCATACAACAAGGCATCCGTCTGAATGTACCGAAAGGTGGGGAAAGCCCCCCGAAGGGTAAGTGTGGGCGGTGTCTGTGGCACGAGGTTTATGAAGCCGTTGATGAAATTTGCATACAGCGTGAGGTCGGCATCCCAGGATGTATCCGCCTCGTATTTTATCTGCCCCGAGAAATTGAACGCCTTCTCTTCCGCCAGGGTGGAATCCCCGATCTCGAAGCTTGCCGTGCCGTGGTGCAGCCCGTTCACATAAAGCTCGTTGACATTTGGCGCGCGCCATGCCAGTGCCGCATTTCCCAGCAGCTTGACATGCGCCCCCACCCTCCTCGTCACACCCGCCGTCCCAGAGATGTTCGCAAAATCCCGCCGCTCACTGGTGACCACGCCATTCTTGTTGCGGAATGTCGTGAGGCTTCTGTAGTCGAAACGAAGCCCGCCTTCAGCCATCCACCGGTCCTTCGAATACCGTTCAATGGCATACACGGAAGGATTCCAGGTGATGAAGTTCGGAATGAAAAATCGACTGCCAGACCATACATTCTCCTGCCGGACCAGGCTCGCCCCCACGAGTGCATGGGCCTTCTTCAAGGGATCCTGCTCCCAGTGGGCGTCGGCTGTGGTCGTTCCGATGTTGAGGTCCAACTCCGGCCTGTCGGTGATCATCGCACGGTCGTATTCCTGTCGGTGGTTGATCTGCTGAGACAGCTGCAGGTTCATCCGACCGCCGTCTTTGAGAAACCAGACGGACTTGGATTTCGCGAGATAATGGCTGACCTGCTGATAGGGTCTGTCGATGGCATATGAAAAGCGATCGATGTTCAGCAGCGGCTTATCCTGCAGGATGGCATTGCCGAGATCCGAGAGGTTCCCGATATGCGAACCCATGAAGATGCCGATGCGGGTATTGAAGGCACTGAAGAAAAGGTCGCTTCTGAATTTAGGCTTTCGGATGCTGCCCGCCAACGAGTAATTCAGTTCACTCATGCCGGTGTTATACAGCCAATAGTCAGGCGTTCGGGCATTGCCCCCGCGCTTATGGGTCATATGCGCACGCCAACTCAGGGAGGGACGATTTGGCAGGTTCTGCTCGGCCATCACACTCGTCACATACTGCCGGTTGTTGGTGAAAAAAGCGGTGTTCAGCCTTGCCCTGAATGCCTGGTCGGTCGGCATCGCCTTCGGCTCGATGAGGATGGCACCGGCAATGGCGTCGGATCCGTACCGTAGGGCACCCGCACCTTTCAAAACAATGAACCGGTCGGCTATGAATGGATCGATCTCGGGGGCATGCTCGGATCCCCATTGCTGCCCCTCCTGTCGCACACCGTTGTTCAGGATCAGCACCCGCTGGCTGTGCAGCCCGTGAATGACCGGCTTGAAAATGGACGTGCCCGTCTGCAGCACGGTGACCCCGCTGATGCGTTTCAGGATCTCTCCGAGCGTCTGTGACCTTGCCTCCGACAGATCCCGCTTGCTCAGTTCATCCCTGACAGCACCCGGCTGCGATTCTCGGGTACCCGTGACCGTTACCTCCTGTAGCAGGTTCGAACGATGCGGAAGGACGAAGTTGCGGACCAGGTTTTCAGTCAGCCTGACCTTCACCTCGACCGGCTCGCAGCTGACATGTGTGATGACGAACGTGTAGGTGCCCTTGCACAGGTTGTAGAAATGATAATGCCCTTCCTCATCACTGACGGATACCCTATCAGCCTCCACGATCCTGATGACGGCCTTATCGAGGGGTGTCTTCGCATCCGCATCTGAAATACTACCGGAAACGGTGATGCGGCATTCCTGCGAAAATGTCGGGAGATTCAGAAAAATCCCGAAAAGCAGTATCATAACCCTCATTAAAGCAACTTTACCCATGCGTTCATTGTCCATGATCAGGAAAGTAGTTGAAAAGAACACGATCATATGCGGATTCCTGCTATGACAAAGGCTGATGGTACGATACCTTGCAGTACAAACCATTACCCGACATAAACTGGATCACGCATATCCGACCAGTAAAGATACCATGCATCTGATGATTAAAAAATTATTCTGCAACAATGTTGCACAAATACCATTGCACTATTGTAGATTTCCATTAAATTCCAAACCGTCATGATCAGGTTATTTGCTGCGATCTTGCTAGGGACAATACTTTCGGCCTGTGGGAAAAAAGGATCCACTGGAGAAGTGACCGGCTGGCGGCCGGTATATGCCGGCGAAGCGGAATACAAGATGATCCGCTCGTTGCCGCCGCAGCCGATCGTCAATGCCGGGAAGATCGCCTATGCATCGGGCAGGCTGTTCATGGTCGAAAAAAACAAAGGGGTGCACGTTGTGCAGTATGCCGATCCGGCCAGTCCCGTGAAAGAAAGGTTTCTTGAAATCCCCGGATGCTACGAAGTGTCTTACAAGGGTGGATACCTGATCGTGAACAATGGAGCGGATCTTGTATCGCTTGATATCAGCCAGCCCGGTGCCGTCAGGGTGGCAAGCCGCCTTGCGAAAGTGTTCCGATCCATTCAAGAAGCCGGCAACATGCCACCCGATGCGGTGGCGGGAGAATATTTCGAATGTCCTGACATGTTGCGGGGCGTGATCCTTCGGTGGGAAAAAGCCCCCCTCCGAGAGCCTGCCTGCCGAACCCTCCCATAGACCGATCATTCCTTCACCCGATTCAAATCTCCGACATGCGTGTTTCATATTACCCGGTACTGATCGCATCGATCGCCCTCGTGTGCTTCGCCTGCGAAAAAAGCATTGATGCTTTTTCGTCATCTGGCAACGGTCCTGTAAAGAACGGATCCCTTTCCAGGGTGGTGACCGTGGGCGACCACATCTACACCGTCGATGACAATCATCTGAGATCCATCAACGCAAAGGATCCGGCAAAACTCCTGCTCACGGATGACCGGGAGCTGGCGGCAGGGGTGCAGACGATTTTCCACCACAGCGGAAATCTCTACATCGGCTCGGCTTTCAGGATGTATCTTTTTGACATAACGTCGAACCCGTCGAAACCGGCCTTGCTGTCATCCTTCGACTACCCGGTCATGATAGAGCCGAAAGATCCGATCCTCGCATTCGATTCGGTCATCTACGCCACGGCCACTTCGGGCATCGACATGGGCATCTTCCGCATCTTCCACAACAAGGATCCGCGCAACCCGCAGCTGCGCGCAAGCATCCCCATGAGAGAACCCAGGGGCATGGACCGGAAGGACTCCACCCTGTACATCTGCGATGGACGGTACGGCCTGCGGATCTACTCGATCAACAATCCATTCGCACCGATACTGGTGAAGACGATAGACCAAGACAAGCTGCTGACGGGTGATGCCATGGGGCAAAATGATTACTACGACGCACTGATCGTACCGCCGCTCATGTTCTGCTATGTCAAAGGGGCCTTACTGAACTATGACATCAGTTCGGCGCGTAATCCCGTTTTCCTCTATAAACTCCAGTAACCAGCATGAAGCATCTTCCGATCACCCTCCTGCTGGCATGTTGCATGCAAGCCTGTCCGTCTCCATCCCAGGCACAGGTTCGATCCGACACCGGTGCGTTCCGGAACGACCGGCGTTGGTTTGCATCCTTCCAGCCATTGGTACTCCTGGGGATTCCCGCCGGAGGCTTCCGCTTTGGCGCAGAACACACCCTCAATGCCGAACTCTCCGTGAGCACAGACCTCACCTATCGCTTCATCAACACCAACCTGCAGGAACTGGAGCCCGGCGAGATGAATCGGCTCACGGGTTTTCAGTGGCAGCCTGAGTTGAAATGGTATCTAAATGGAAGGCCCAACTCCGGCCGCCTAAGGGCAAGGGATTTTCGAAGTTCCCTGAGTATGCGTCCCGGATATGGGCTCTACCAGACAAAGATCCGTAACTGGACCATGCTCACGGATGCGTCCGGCAACAGCTACCAAAAACTACTGGGGTATACCAGGGTACAAAGGAATCTTGACATGTCATTCCTTTGGAATTACAAATTCCACTTCGGGGAAACCGACCAGGGATTCGGTATGGAGATCTATATGGGGGTAGGCCTTCGATTCAAGAAATTCGACTACCAAAAGCTGAGTCCGGAACTCGACGCCGAAGCCTTGCGTGCAGGAGACGAGGGGTTCCTGAGTCTTCTTGAAGATGGGGTCTATCCGTTGCTGCCACTGGGATTTCGGATATTCCGTGTGTTCTGATCCGCATCAGGTCCCGCAAAAAGTCTGATACATGGCATCGAACCGCTCGGGGGATCGCTGATAATCCGGATAGTCATGTCGATGCTCATACGGCGCTGAAAGGACTTTCAACAATGCATCGAACGGTGCCATGTCGCCCAGCGTGGCAGCCGCCAAAGCCTCCTCTACGAGATGATTCCGGGGGATGTATGCGGGATTGACCGTTTGCATCAAGGCCCGTGCGGAAAGAGATCCCCCTTCCTCCTCTGCCAACCTTTGCATCCATTTGGCATGCCATCCCGCAAAGTCAGCATCCTGCAAAAGATCGGTCACCGGTCCGTCTTCCGACTCCAGCAACAGGAAGGTATTGGTATAGTCCGCCTTCCGATCTTGCATCCACTGCAGCAATGCATCCACCAATGCCCTGTCTTCCTGCCGGTATTGGACGATGCCGATCTTGGCACACATCATCTGTAGCCAACGATCCCGGTATCTCCCCGGGAATTCATTCAGCAGATCCTCCGCCATGCGGATGGCCTCCTCTTCCTCTGTCGCAAGCAACGGCAATAAGGCACCCGCCAGCACGGAGAGATTCCACTGCGCGATGACGGGCTGGTTTGCGAAAGCATATCGCCCCTGCTCGTCTATCGAGCTGAAGACGGTACCGGGCTTGTATGTGTTCATGAACGCACAGGGACCATAGTCGATGGTCTCGCCGGCGATGCTCATATTGTCGGTGTTCATCACGCCATGGATGAACCCCACGCGCATCCACTGCACGATCAGCTCAACCTGTCGATGCATGACCGCCTGCAACAATGCAAAAGCAGGGTTGACGGCATCCCTGACCTCCGGATAATGCCGGTCAATGACATAGGAAGTGAACGCCTGAAGGTCCTCTATCGGCAGGTAATTCCGCACATATTCGAAAGTCCCCACCCGGATATGGCTGGCGGCGATGCGGGTCAGGACCGCACCATCGTGTATGCGTTCCCGGTAGACCTTCTCACCGGTCTTCACCACCGCCAGGCTCCTGGAAGTCGGAATGCCGAGATGATGCATGGATTCGCTGATGATGTATTCCCGCAACATCGCAGGGAGCGTGGCACGGCCGTCGCCACGACGGGAGTATGCCGTCTGCCCCGCCCCTTTTAGTTGGATGTCAAACCGGCTGCCGTCCGGCCCGACCTGTTCCCCAAGCAATATGGCGCGACCGTCCCCCAGCATGGTGAAATGCCCGAACTGATGCCCGGCATAAGCCTGCGCAATGGGTTGCGCCCCTTCGGGAATGATCCTACCGGAAAACAGATCCGCCAGTTCCTGCTCGGATCGACCCGCAATATCCACCCCCAGATCCGATGCCAGCCTGCTGTTAAAACAAAGCATGACCGGACTGCTGACCGGAACGGGCATGGCCGGACTGTACATCTTTTCAGGAAGCGTCCGGTATGTATTCTCCAGAGGCAACAGGGGATGAAATATGTTGGAACTCATTGTTTGTGTATAACCAGACAGACCCGAAAATTGTTGCGAACGGCTTCACCGCCTTTCCTCCAACTGCCCCGCTTATGGCATACACAACACGGGCATCATGCTGCAAGGCAATTTGGAATGCAGACGGCTGACGGGATATCTTACCATGTAGCGGAAGTGAAATTACGCTGAAAAAAATTACGGGGTCAATCGGAGGACGGGGAAAAGAGCATGACGGAGGGTGGGGCGGTTGCAAAAAAAAGGGTCGGCTGTAGAAACAGCCGACCGTTAACGATTGCTTGCCATATGAAAAGAGGTATAAGTCTGTTTTGTCAGAAGAGTTGTCCGGGTGTTTCCCTGTGTTTGTCTTCGATAGATCAAAAGTACGATGGTGAAGAACGTTCCAGAAACCCTGTTTGGTTATTTTTTATTACACCCAAAACGAAGATAATTCGCGCAAACCCTTTGCTGCATTGAATTTCAATATTTCAAAAATTTGTTGCCCAAGCCCCTTAAAAGAAAAAAAATAAATCAAAATCGGCCAGATGGATCGAACTTTTTACAATCGATCCCCGTTATAGGGCCCGATAAATGGATTTTCGAGGATCCTGCAGCCCGCGCAGGATCATTCGCCTGCGTCATCAGAATAGTTTGAATCACTTCGATCGCCTGTGGCAGATCCTCCCATAAGTAACTTTCATGGTCTCCTCCAGTGGGGTGCGTATGGATCTTGCCTTTAACACTGCCCAACAAGGCATCATCCAATTCGGTTCTCAAATAGACGGTATTCAACACCAGATGGACATCCCCGGGGAATGACACCTTTCGGAGATGGTTCTGGCGCAAAACGCCCCTGGCCCTGATGAGTGCTTCTTCCTGTTCAGCATGGGATAATTTTTCCCGATCCGCCAACTGCGGCAATGGTTGATCCGGCGCAGCATCCTCTCGTGCCTGTCCGCCGGAGCCATCGGCACCGACAGTCACCAAACTGGCATGACGGCCATCAGTTTCCTGACGAAGTGATGCCATCTCCCGAAGCCAGCTGTCATGACCGGCCGATCCCGCAAATGGCTGACGTCCCAACTGCCATCCGATCGTATGATAGTGGACCAATGGATCATGCCCGTATTGCCGCACACTGGGATATTGGGTAAGGTACCAGTCTTCATCAAACAGGCCATGAGACAGGATGCTTCGCCTTTGAGAAGGGCTCAGGTATAAACGACGCACCTGCAGTTGCACATCCGATTTTTTGCTTCCTTTGAGCATGTAATGCAGGATCGGATTCTCCCTGTTGAAGTTAAAATCCGGTTCAATGAGCTGATAGTTGTGCTTATTGAAAAAGGCTGAAGGGTGTCTGTTTTCCTGCCAGCCGAAATGCATGTAATGATGAAAAGCATCTTCCAGAGAATCCGACAGATCGCTATACTGTGCCGCGTACCACTGCGCATCAAAAAGATGCAAGGTCTCGGCATCGAGGGACATCGCATGACCGAATCCGCGCAATGCGCGAACCTGCACCAATGTTTCTGCATCTTGCCGACCGATGAAAAGAAAATGAAAGACGGGATGATCGTGATGCCGGTTGAATGCAGGATGCAGCATCTCATAGATCATCCCATTGAAATCCGGTGAAGGAGCCCTGTCCTCCTGCCATCCGAAATGCAGGTAATGATGGCAAGGATCATTTTCCGTTTCCCGGAGATCGGGATTATGCAACAGATACCAGTCCGCATCAAACAGGGAATACTCCTGCATCAACCCGGGAAGGGATGCGCCAAATCCTCGCAATGCAAGAACCTGCCTTGATATGTCGGGATCTTCCCGACCGATCAGCAGAAAATGCAGGATGGGATGATGCAGCTCCCTGTTAAAAGAGGGATCGATGCACGCAAGGATCACCGCATTGAAATCCGGTGAAGGCGCTCTGCCTTCCTGCCAACCGAAATGAAAGTAATGATGGAAATACCCGTTTTCCAATGCCACCAGATCGGGATTATGCAAGCGATACCAGTCCTCGTCGAACAGTCCATATTCCCGGACCAATTCGGGGAGCTCTTCCATCAATGCAATGAGTTTTTGCACCTGCGACCTGATTGCTGCATCAAACCTTCCCACCATAAGAAAATGCGTGACATGATCACACTGAACAGGACGAAAGCCGGGTACGATCAAATTGTACGCATGAGGCGGAAATAAGGGGGAAGGATGGCGCTTCTCGCTCCACCCGGTGTTCATATACTGCAACAGTGGATCGATCCCTGAAAGCCGCACATCTGCATGCATGTGAAGATACCACCCGGGGTCGAAGATCTTATATTGCCGGACGATCCGGAAATTGGACATATGACTGCCGGGATTTTCGAAAAGCCGGCCTATGGCTGAAAAATAACGATGCGTGAAACGTTCCAACCGCATGCGCAGCGGATGTATTGGCTTCCGTGCTGGGATATGTACAGGGGGATCGTCAAATCCTTCATCGAAAACAACTTTATTTTTCAATACACCGGGGTCCTTTGTATCCAAAAGAATGACCAGTATGTCATCTTTCCCGGAAGCATGCAGCGCGCCTGCGATCGCTATCGAATCATACCCTCCGGAACATTCACCGATCAGGATGCATGGACCATTGTTACAGCGCGGGAGGATGTGATCCACCCACTCTCTTATCAGCTCATCCAAATTTCCTTTCGGCTGTGCGCCATGCATCACCTGCGTATCCTGCAATCCGTAGACGCTATACCCATCACCCAGCCGGTCTGCGAGTGCCATGTACTTGGTGAAGGCGGATGCATGGCCATTGCCCCCCACCGTGATGAAAACGGCCTGTGCTCCGACATGCTCACGAAGTACGATCAAACCATGCTGAGCGCAAGATGTGGCACTATCATGACCGGCCCTTAACTGGTCGATGAGTGCTGCCATTTGCTTCAAGACCGGCTCGGCAAATACATCGGTGGCATTCATATCGATGTTCCACTTTCGATTGATATCTTCTGCCAGTGCGATCATCTGCAAGGAATGTCCACCCAGCTCGAAAAAATCATCTTCAGGGTTGATGTCATCGAGGCGCAGCACGGCCTTCCACATCTCTGCCAGCTGCAGGCAAGTCTCTTCTGAGGTTCGATCAACACCCATTGGGATTTCATTTACATCACAGTTCCTGTTGGTTGCAAGCTCGGATGAACCACCATTCATGATGTGTTAAGAACTGTAAGAAATGACATTTATACCAAACCATCCAGCACATCTCCCATGACCCGCATCACATCCCTGAAGTCTTCCATGAGGGCGCTTTCCGGATCACCCGGCAGCATCAATGATCCTGGCGTGTATTCCCGGCTACTCGGCATAAAGGATGGTTATCTTTCCCGCTTCGATCAAATGCCAAATATCACTGCGTTGCTTTTTTCCGCTGGAGGTTTTCGGAAGTGTCGCCGGTCCGACGATGCAGGTCTTTTCAGAAACAATTCCCAGTTCCGTGATCAATGTCCGATTGATCTGTCGGGCCAACGAGGGAAAGTCAGTCTGTTCCATTGCGGCACGACTCAGCTCCACGAATACCTGAAGTTTTTCAGTATCCTGTCCGGGCATCGATACGGCCAGTGAGCCGCGTTCCTGAACAAAAGGTAGTGTTTCCACGAGATATTCTATCTCATGCAACATATGGTTCACTCCGTTGATGATGATGATCTCCTTCTTCCTTCCGACGATATACAGCTCTCCATTCCGAATCAGACCGACGTCCCCGGTATGCAATTTTCCACCTTCGAAGATCGAGGAAATTCCCGGTCCACTAACCACCACTTCGCCTTCGGATTCCGGATCTTCACCGGCTGATTCAATGGATACCGTCGTACCCCTGATCGGTTTGCCGCAGGATAGAAATGTCTTTCCGTTTGTGGGATGCGTGAAGGTGCGAAAAAGCGTCTGCGAGTCCTGCATGGTCACGGCAAGTGTGTATTCTGCCAGACCATACCCGATCATGATCGTCTTTGGATCAAAGCCAATGGCCGAGAACCGTCTTGTGAAAGCCGCAAGGCTGTCTTCCCGAACAGGCTCAGCACAGACCATTAGGGTTTTCAATTGGGACAAGTCCATCGTACCGATGAGCTTTGTCGGGTCGATTCGTTTGACGCACAGGTCCATGGCAAAATTCGGGACACTGCAAAAATGTATGGCATATCTGCTTAACGCCTCAATGAAAACCTGGGGGCGCGAAATGAAGTCCAACGGCTCCAACAGATATGTGGCAGTCCCGTTGACGATGGAAAAAAGCAGGGATCCCACCAGCCCTAGATCATGAAAATGCGGCAACCAGCTGAGTATCCTGTCTTCACGAACAAGCCCCACGACATCAAACATGGCGGTTGTGTTGTACACAACATTGTCTGAAGATATGGGTATCTGCTTCGAATCACCGGTAGAGCCGGAAGAAAGTTGCAGATACATGGGTGCATCGGTGGATACAGGGGGGTGATGAGGAGATTGACGAACAATCGGGGCAGTACGGTCATCAACGATCCATGATACCTGAGTGAACCAGTCATCCTGAGCCATCAGCTTTTGAAACCAGCTTTTTTGCCGGATCGTATTCGAGAGCAGGATCTTACAAACCGAAGCGGATTGCATCTGCCGCTTCAACCTGTCCCTACGAAAGGAGGAGTTGGGCGTCTGGATGGCAATGGGCAATGCACCCATGCGGATCATTGCCAAAAAAGCGGGGATGAAATCATACGCGGATACATACAGCATGATCACCTTTTCCCCTTCCCCGATGTCCGCCTGAAAGGCCTGTGCGAGGGAGCAGGACAATTCATGCAGTCCGCGGAAAGTCAAGCTCGCGATTTCCGAAGCATCCTTGCCCAACCGAATGAAAACCTGCTTTTCAGGGTGCTCCGCTGCTTGACGTTCTAACATCTCCAATATATGCCGCCCTCTTTTTTCCTCCACACCCACGCATTGTTTATTTTATGGTTCGAAAAATAAAAAAAACCGATAAAATAAACAATGTCCCAATCAAACAATCACTGATAATAGCATAACCCATCCTATCAAAAAAGAATCATCATCCATTGAAACGATTTAGATCGATCACGAAAGCCTTACCGCTTGATGATCCATCCGACACTGTTAAAAGAGAGGATGCGAACCACTATCGCATCCTCCTATCACGTGATATGATGAAGAGCATCCCAGGTGGTGAGCGTGCACGGCATATCCGATGAATATTGCTCCATGACATCCTCCGAATGGGCTTACTCGACAAGACCTGTCAGCCTTCAAAATATACTTAACGCCTGTGCTTATATTTATTTATCAGGGATCTTTGCCTATTTGAATATGAGCGCATCGTTCCTGTAATCTGCCTTGTCCTTGTACCAGTCCTGATAATTCATGCCACCGGAACTGGCCCAGGCAAAGAACTTCAGATAGGCTTTGGTGATGACGGCCTTCTCCACCGGGTGATCGAACTTGTATGATATGTCTATGGCGAAAGGCAGGTTCTGTGTGCTTCTGTAATATCTTCCTGCAGCTACATCGCTTTTGTCGTTTGCCGTTCCCAGTAAAGATTTGTCGGCCTTGTCGGTCGGGAGGTTGTCGATCAGATGGACCTCCTTGCCCCTGCTGTCGGAAATAAATATAAATGGATTGAAAGGCGGTGACCCCGCTGTGGCGATGTCGATCGGTTGCTTGAGTTTGATGACCACCTCCAAGCTTGGGGGCTGGACATATGGCTGCCCGATGGTCGTGTTGACACCGATGGCTGACCCGCCGGGGTATGGCAACTCCTTATACACATCGTCGAAAATGACGAGGACGGCCTTTGATTGTCCAGCTTCGCATCCGTTTGAAAGCAGTGCGATCTTCGATGGGTTCAAACGTGTTCCGAAGACACTGGATACCATATCGGCACTGAAAGGCAGCTGCATGCCGAATCCCAAACGGTGACTGGCACCGGCCGCCAATGGCTTGAATGTCGCGGTGATGCCGGTGATCTTGTTCTGCGCATTGGTCACACGGTTAATGTTGTATGCGACGACGAGGTCATTGAAATCATAATCCCCACGGAATGGCCAGAGATCCTCAAAGGCCAATACGTTGAATTGATTTTTCGAAGGATGATAGTTATTGAAAGATTTATCCGGATCCGACGGATGGTCATCATCGTCATCCGATACGCCGTCCTTATCTGCGTCGGATGTGGTATGGTTGCTGACCGCCACACCGGTAGCATCAACGGATCTATGGGGATCCACCTTGACGGAAAACACCACATCGTTGAAATCATCATCACAGGTTTTCCCTGGCGCCGGTTCGCGGTTCATTTCTTCAAAACCAAGGATGAACTGTCCGCGTGCGGCATCATTCAGCAACACAGCATGCTTACGTTTTTCTGACATATTCTCGGGATTGAACGATGCATGAGAATGAAACCGCACGGAATTTGTTGCGATCGTCCCATTGCCAAATGCATTGGCGAATAAAACCCATCCGATTTCGGTATCGGCTCCGAAGTTCCCGATGAACACTTTTGCGCCAGATGAAAGTCCACCCCCACTACCAGGGAATGACAGATTCGGAAAAATCACACGGATGGTGTCTATATCGGCGGCAGTAGCGGGTGGAGAACCTTTTTTATACGTGTAAAAACCAAGGGTATGCTTTTCCTGAGCGCCTTCGTGCAGAAAAGTCACATATACGCCTGATGGTTCTTTGATGAGAATATTCGTCTGGGCAGATGCGTTGAAATAATCCGCCCTGCGCAGCGGCAAGGACAGATACTCCGGAAAATCGGCATTGAGTTCCGCTAAAAACGATGCCGTAATGACGTCTCCCGGAGATGTCAGGTAAGAAGGCACACCGTCAGCATTCCAACTGCCCAATGCCTTTATGTTTCCTTGGATGGCAAATGGTTCGGCAGGTTCCGCAGCAGGCATGCCGGAGCCGAGCATCGAGGGCTTTCCACCGAATACATGCCTGACAACACCCATATTCACCCTAACAGACCTCATGTTCACAAAACCGATGGCACGAGTCGAAACCGTAAGGCTGTCGGAGGATGTGGGCAGCTGAACGGTACTGGAAAAATTCCCTTGAACATCCGTCATGCCACTGAGTAAAAGCTGGCCGCCCCTTTCCGGCAGTGTCGAGTAACAATCAATCCGCATGTGCTGGACGGGTTTATCCATCTGATCAAGTACGGAGACATTCACCTTCACTTCCCGGCTCGTCCTGAAGTCAAAATCAGCTGGTACAATGATGTCCTCCAGTGTCGCATCCACGGAGGAATGTTCAAAATCCTTCTTGACACAGCTGGAAAATAAAAAAGCAATTGCCAGAATAAAAAGATGTACCCTGACATTTTTTTCCCGCGTTTTCATGATTCGGTGTTTTAGGTTAATAAATAAAAAGCATACTCGCACACGTGTTGCCAGTGAAAAAATATAAATACAAATACCGGGGTGAAATGTAGAAAGGGCATCGGGGTATAATGCCGCTTGAAAGAACAAAACTACGTTACATTTTAACACGAAGAAATTTTTCCATTACCAAAGTTGATAGTTTTACATCCACCCGCTGACCATAAAAAACCCAACCATGCACCACAACAAACAACCTGCCATCGGCATGTTACATGACACCCATCAACACCCCAACACCTTCACAGGAGCGCTCCGCGCCGAAGAAGAGCAGATGGACTTACCCCCGTCAGTGCTGAAAAAAATCGCCGAAAAACAGAGAAAAATAAACGAAACAAGGGATAGACTGTTCTCCGTGATCGCCCACGACCTACGGGGTCCGGTAGGGAATGTGCACAACGGACTCATGTATTTATCCACAAACAGCCTGCCGGATGAAAACAAAAGAATCGAACTGATCCGCGAACTGACGGATTCCTCCGGCCAAGTGTTGGAGCTGCTGGAAAATCTACTCAACTGGTCAAAACTCCACAAGGATTTCATCCGCATTCAACCTCAGGAATTGGATGTGTCGGAAGAGATTGACAAATGCATCAGCCTCCTGAGTTATTCCGTCAAACAGAAATCAATCGATGTAAGGATCCGGAATGAAAAGAGACTGAAGGCATTCGCCGACAAAGCATCGTTTGAGTTGGTCATCAGGAATATCATGTCCAACGCGATCAAATACACACCGGAAAAGGGGCAGGTATCCGTTTCCACAACGGAGATGAACGACAGGGTCGTGATTTCCATCAGGGACAGCGGTCCGGGCATGAAGAAAGAATACGCCGACTTGATCCTGCATGCCGACCCGTTAGATTCAACACAATTGTCTGACCGGGATATTGGCTCCGGAATCGGACTATACCTTTGCCAAGAATTTTTAAAGATGAACGCCGGTGACTTATGGGTCAGAACCAAACCGGGCAGCGGCAGTATGTTTCACTTATCATTCCCGATGAAAAAGATGGAAGAATTTTCCTAAAAAAATGACCGCGAGACCTGCATCATCCGCTTTGCGCCATTCACGGAAAAGGAGAAAACACATCCTGCACATTTGAATCACATGACATAGTTGAAAACGAGATATCGGCCTAAGGATGTACTTTGGTGCGGAATTCAATCAGAAGCCCGTTGCTCAAAAAAGCTAAAATGCCCGATTGAAATGACAGACTGAGGATATTGTGATCCTTCTTCAACCCCGGATGAAGATGACAATATCAGGATGAAAAAATCCTAACTCGGAGATGTACGCATAACGACAATTACTCCAACACCCCTGGAGTCGGAACCGACCTGATGATCACGAAAATTTCACCGCATCGGCACAGCGTTGTCTGATGAATAATATCATCTGCAAGCGCTATGACCCGACATGAAAAACACCTCGATGAAACATAAAATCTTACTCATAGACGACCAGAGAGTGATCTGCCTGCTGCTGGCGAATTTCCTTTCAAAAGACTACGACATCACTTGCAAGCAAAGTGGGAAGGAGGCATTGCTCTGGCTGGAACATAACCTGCCGGACCTCATCATCTGCGACTTGCAAATGCCAGAAATGGATGGCCTCGAAGTGCTGACGCAGGTGCGCAGCAGGGGCTTCACCAAACACACCCCATTCCTCATCCTGTCAGCTACGGCGGAAAGCAGTGAAAGGATAAAATGCTACAGACAAGGTGCGCAGGACTACATCGAAAAGCCCTTCAATCCGGAAGAACTCAAAGAGATCATCAATAAAAACCTGCACCCGCTGAACTATGCAAGACAATGGTGAGGATAAAAAAAATCGGAAAATATGCATCCCGTCACCGTTCTGTCACTTGCCCTCAGATGTCGTCATTGGTTGAAATATTGTACATAGGCCGGATCAATGAGGTCATCCTGCCTTTACAATTGCACAAAAAAATGAGATTGCAGGTCGCTGAAAATATCCTCGAAGCAATTGACATGATAAGAACGAGAAAAAAAACAGACGCCATCATCTGTGAATATGATGTACCGGGAGGAAACGGGATATTCATGTTCAACTGGTTGCGGGAACGACCGATGTATGATTCCATCGCCTTCATACTCGTCGCAAGTGAATTCAGAAAGGAATTGTTTGATCTGTCCCTTGAAATAGGAATCAATGACTTCTTTGTGGCACCATCGCCCACGCCGCAGATCCTCATGAACAGGATTCGATTTCTGAAAGATACAGACCACGTGCACCATGATGCAAACATGCACAATGAAAAACCCATCCATTTCAAACTGCCCCTGTCAAAAAGAATATTCGACATCGCCGCAGCATCCGCGGCATTGATCCTGCTCTCTCCGGTCATCCTCCTCGCGATGATCGCCATCCGCATCGAATCCAGGGGAAAAGCCTGGTATGTATCAAAAAGAGTGGGCCGGAATATTTTCGATTTCTACAAGCTCCGTTCCATGCGGGAAGGATCAGATGCCGCACTCGGAGAACTTTCTAGGGAATTGAACCAGTATGGCGGATCTGGTCAGACATTCCCGCCGGATCTGAACTCGCCCTGCCCCAGGTGCGGATCATTGCCAGAAAGACAGTACTGCTCTCCGATATTGCATATCAGTGAAAAAAAGATCTGTGAGTACTGGTACCAGCAACAGAAAAATCACAAGGACATAAAAAAACCCGCCTTTGTGAAGATAAAAGATGACCCTAGGATAACCAGGGTGGGGAAATTCATCCGCAACACCAGCATCGATGAACTGCCCCAACTGATCAATGTCCTGAAAGGCGATATGTCCATCGTAGGCAACAGACCCCTGCCGGTCTACGAAGCGGAAATGCTCACACAGGACACCATGTCCAAACGATTCCTTGCCCCCGCCGGGATCACCGGACTCTGGCAGGTGGAGCTCAGGGGCAAGGGCGGTGTGATGTCGGCAGAAGAACGCATGAGGCTTGATAATGAATACGCCGATCATTTTTCAGAAAACAAATACTCATTCCGGTATGACATGGCCTTGCTGCTGCGGACCATCCCGGCACTTTTTCAAAAAATAACGGTGTAGCATAACCGATTTCCTATAATGATCAACATACGAAACACGCTCTTTATGCTCTCCTGGCTTTCGACCCACTTCATACAGGATGGGAAAGCACAACAAACCAACAGCGAAGCTACCAACTTGAATGAAGCATTTGACATTCGCTTCCCGCCATTGGCGGACCTGATAGACTCCGCCATGAAACACAATGACATGATCCGCTTCAGGGACAAAGGCATAGCAGTGAAAGAAGCCAGTCTGGAATCCGCCAAGACCTACTGGTGGAGAAACATCGGATTGCAGGCAGATACCCGATACGGGACTTTCGACAACTTCTCAACCAACATCGACAACGGCCAGTCTACATCCCTCTTCTTCACCAACAGCAAACAATTCAACTACGGAGTGGGCGCCTACATGAAATTCCCGGTATATGACCTCATCAACCGAAAAAACCAGATCAAACTGGCAAGATCGGAACTCGAACAAGCCATCAGCCTCTCGGATGCGCAACGTGATGAACTTGAACAACAGATCATCCGGTTGTACAACGAATTGCTGATGAAACAAAAGATCCTGAAGATCAGATCGCGTAGCCTGGGCAATGCAAAAGTCAATATGGAAATGACCGAAAAGGAATTCCGGAACGGCATTGTGGCCGTAACAGAATACGTCCGCATCAGTGATATCGTGCACCGCGTGGAAACAGACTATGAGATCGCAAAAGCGGAATTCAACACCGCCTACATGCTGATGGAGAACCTCACGGGATTGCGATTCGGAACCCCCACCAAAAAATCAGACATCAAATGAAACTGAGAGAAATGATCCGGCTTTTTCGGAAGCATCTGGTCCTGATCCTGCTGGTGCCGATCATTGTCGCAGGCATCATCATTGCATCGACCCTGCATCCGAGATTCGTCTACAGATCCCAGACCGTGCTGTACACGGGTATCGCCACAGGGTCGGGGGTGGAAATGGATAAGTCATTCAACTACTTCGCCGCGAACACGGCATTCGATAACCTCATAAACGTCATACAGTCAAGACAGACCCAGCAGGAAGTCGCCATACGCCTCTTGAGCCTGCACCTGATGATGAAGAAACCTGACCCGAAATACATCTGCTTGACATCATTTGCGGAAATCAAAAAAATCACACCCCCGTACATCCTTGACCACATCGGAAATCCGGCATGGGATACCGGACGGTCAGACCTGCATGCCACTTCAGAAAGCCTCAACATCTTCCCGGCTTATCTTGACAGGACATCCTACGAACATACCGTGAGGAACCTCACACGGATCATGTCTGCCGATGACACAAATTTCATTTACAAACTGCTGAACTACGAACATCCGCATTACTCCATCAAGGCCATATCCACCGCCATCGCGACCCGAATGGCCAACAGCGACCTGATCAAACTCTCCTATGAAGCCGATGACCCGGGCATCTGCCAGCAGACCCTCGCGCTGTACAACGAAGTATGCATCCGCAACTATAGATTCATAAAAGATGACAGGTCTGACGCTGTCGTGAAATATTTCGAGGATCAGCTGGCACTTGCTGCATCAAAACTCAGGAACTCAGAAGACCGACTCCTGCAATTCAACAAACAAAACAATATCATAAACTACTACGAACAGAGCAAGGCTGTCGCCGTCGTCAAAGAAGACCTGATCGTGGATTACAACGACAAAAAAGCACAACTCTCCGGCCTGCAGGCTTCCATACGGAGGCTCGAGGAAAAACTAGGCATCCAGCAACAGGTGCATCTGAAAAGTTCCGATGTGGTTGAAAAAAAGAACACCCTGGGAGAATTGAACTATCAGATCGCATCGATGGAATTGCAAAACGAAAGACTTGCGAAAGGCCCCGCTCAACTGGATATCCTGAAAGAGAAAGCGGAATCCCTCAAGCACGAGATCCGAAAATCCGTGGACGAATTATACACCTACGGAAACTCCACGGATGGATTGCCCATTCGTAAGATACTCGATGAATGGATCAACAACGTGGTGGAATCCGAACACATGAATGCAAGGCTGAAAGTAATGGACGGACAGATACGGGATTTCCAGGAACAGTATGCCGTATATGCACCGGCAGGAGCGCATATCAAACGGATCGAAAGGGAGATCTCCGTATCGGAACAGGAATTCCTGGAGATCCTGCATGGCCTGAATCTGGCAAAACTAAAAATGCAGGACAATGCCTTTGCCACGAGCATCAAAACGATCGACCCTCCATACTATCCGCTGTCGCCCAAGCCGGCAAAAAGAAAGTTCCTCGTCATGGGAGGCGCACTTTTCGGCGGCCTGCTCGTGCTGGGCAGCATCCTCACCACGGAATATTTCGACAGGACACTGAAGCATCCGGCAAGGGCAACGGCGCAACTGGGCATCCCCTTCATCGGCATGCTGCCCCGAATATGCATATCCCACAAAAAGACAGACAGCTCATCCCTCCGCGATAGACTTCTGTCAAACATCATACAGCATATCGATCTTGCAACAAGGCATGCCGGCGTGGTTGCAACTCCGCGAACCGTGATCTTCACCAGCACCCTTGCATGGGAAGGCAAGACCGTCATAGCCGGCAACCTCGCACGGAAGATGACCGAGATGGGAAGAAAAGTGGTCTATGCGGACTGCAGCAGCTATGAGATAGGTCATGATAAAAAATCATCCACGGACGCAACCCCGTCCCCGAGAATACAGACCACATCCGTTCCGGTGATCCCCGTGCGGAAATTTCCCTTCCTCCGAAAAATACTAGGATATCCGGATCCGCGGATAGACAAGGAAAGTACGCTCTTGCGGGACCCGGGAACCTACCTGCCTGATGAAGCTTACTTGCGCTGTGATCCGGACATGAATATCCACGACGTGGAAAACGCAAAGGAATTACTGGAGCGATGCAACAAGTATATTCCGGCTGACACAGAATGGATATTCATAGAACTGCCGCCCCTGCTGCAAAGCCCGTTCCCCATCGGGTTGGTAGAGGAAGCACAACTCACCATACTCGTGTGCCGATCGAACAGGACATGGACCGTAGCGGATGATGCCGCCATGGAGATGGTGAAATCCGTCGCAGGACAACGCATGCGGTTCATGCTCAACGGGGTCGAAGAACAGGAAACGGAATTCTTTGAGGAAGAACCGGCCGCCGCCAACCCGAAATAAATATAAACCCGACAATAATGCATGGCCTGCACGGACATATGAGGTAAACCGTCGACAACTTGAGAAAAAAACTACACAAGCTTTTCCGGGAGGATAATTTCCTTTCCCTGGCCGGAAACGTCACCACTGCGGTTTTCGGAGTGAGCGGATTCGCATTGCTGGCAAGAACCCATTCTCCCGAAGCCTTCGGAGAATGGGTCCTGTTCCTGTCGTTGGGATCGCTGGTGGAAATGATCAGATTCGGCATCACAAGTGCCGCCATGGTCAGATTCCTCTCAGGCACGTCGGAGGATAAAAGGATCCACTACATCGGATCCAACGGACTGATCAGCCTGGGTGCAACCTGCCTGAGTGCATTGCTGATCGCTGCAAGCGCGCTGGTGTTCCGCGATTCGATCAGCAAATCGGCATATGCCATATTCTTCGCATGGTACCCTGTGCTTGTCTTCGCCAACCTCCCGTGGAACAACGCTTTGGTGATCCTCCAATCTGAAAGAAGATACGGACGCATCCTCCTGTTGCGATCCGTCAATGCAGCAGGGTTCTTCCTCATCATCCTGGTAAACTACCTCACGCCCGTGATCACATTGCAACTGCTCGCACCCGCGTTGATCTTCGTCAACATCATCACATCCCTTATAAGCCTTGCAGCGGGCTGGGACGGATTCCGGCACATCTCAAAAAGCACCAGGGAAACCAGCAGGCATCTGCTTGACTTCGGAAAATTCTCGACGTTCACCATGCTCGGCAGCAACCTGCTGCGAAACGCGGATGCATTCATCATCAGTTTCAGTCCAATGGGGTCGGCTGCCGTGGCACTCTACAGCATTCCCCTCAAACTGACGGAACTGCTGCAAATACCACTCAGAAGCTTCACCGCCACGGCATTCCCCAAAATGTCGAAAGCGAGCATGGACGGCGATCGCTCCACACTCAGGGAGCTCTTCTACACGTACTCCGGTGCCATGACATTTCTATTCCTTCTCATCTGCATCTGCACCTGCATCTTCGCAGCACCCCTAGTCATGCTGCTGGGAGGATCGCAATACGGCACAACCGACCCACATACAGGCGCAAATGCGGCGATGCTCCTCAAGATCTTTTCCGTCTACGGCATTCTGCTGCCCGTAGAGCGGATGACCGGCATCGGACTCGACAGCATCAACCAACCGGGAAAGAATGCCAGGAAGGTGGCTTATATGCTGCTGGCGAACATTGTGGGCGACATCATCGCCGTATTCGCTTTCAAGTCGCTGACCATGGTCGCCTGCTCCTCCCTCATGTTCACCATGCTCGGTATCTGGATAGGTTTCATCTACCTCCACAAAGAAATTTCCCTCGATGGCAGACAGATCCTACGGAATGGGGTGGATTTCTACAGGGAGGGATGGTTCAAGATTTTAAAGACGGCCTCACCCTAAAAAAAGTTCGGATGAAGAGATCGGATATCCATTTGCACATGCGCATTCCTGAACATCCCTTTGAGGTGCTTTCAGGTGCTGACCGGCTGACGAACACATCGAATCTCATAGCGCTGCTATCCTGTGCCGTCGCTTCCGGCATCATCACGGCGATGCTGGGACTCCCGGGGGTCATTGGACTGATCTGCATGCCGTTCCTCGCCGTCGGATTCTTGCTGTTGTTCTCCCGCCCGGCTGTCGGACTGTACGCCTCCATCATACTGGCGTTCACACTCATCGGCTTCGGACGGTATGCAAAAGGCCTGCAAGTGGGACTCCTGATGGATGCCATCCTCATCCTCACCTTCATGGCAATTTTCCTGCATCCCTTCAGAAAAAAAACCGACT
>CAJBPC010000433.1 GCA_903957405.1 uncultured bacterium
CTGTTCCGCAAAATGGAAGGCATCACCCCCGGGCGGTACATGGACCTGTTGGGAAAGAAATACTCTGCCTGAAGGCCGGAAGAATGTCATATGCATCGCATCGGGAGATGCCGCAACGATCTAATGGAGCATGCACTATCCTGTTCGGGCCGGGATGGATGACAGGGCATATGCCATCCGCGCGGTGTAGGACCGTTGTCGTTGGCGGATCACAGCGAAAAAATCATCGGGAGTCGTTCGCGACCTGTCGCGGATATCGGATTGCTTGAAGGCAGCGGCGTGGCGGGATGCAGGCATCCGGGGAGATGTCGATGACGGACCGTCGCATGCGATATGATGGCGTAAAAATGATAAAGGCACGAAGTGGTTGCTTCGCGCCTTTATCATTTTGCAAGCTTATATTTATTGCTATTGTATGAACAACACTTTGGTGATCACCTTGTCGTTCACTTCCGCCTTCACCCTGTAGATGCCCTTTTGGGAAATTCGCAGAGGGATCTGCAATTCACGTCCGGTCATCGTCAGTTGGGGGGATTTATACACCACCGATCCGGATGCATCCGTTATGGTGATGACGATCTTCACGGTCCGCACCGCAGGCAGCACAATGGCGACGGTGAAGGGTCCGTTGCTTGGGTTCGGATAGAGTTTCATGAAGAGTGAGTCGCCGGGACGTACGAGTGATCCGATGCTGACTTTGAACTCCTTGGAACTCGTCCAGCATGCCTTGTCGTTGCTCGTCTCCACGCGGTAGACGCCGATGCGTGCAGCCCTCAAAATGCTGTCAGTACCCGCTGGCTGCCCGTTGAAATACCAGCGATGGAAAGATGCGGGCGGACGAACCCTCAGCACCGAGTCTTTGTAGACCAACTCCGGGATGGGACTTGTATTCCGAACGAATTTCACTGTCGTGGTCTTTGAAAAACATCCCAAGCCTGCATTGCCCACGGATACGGACACCTGCTGGTTTCCACGCACGTAGGTATACGGTGTGGTGTCTCCGTTGCTCCACCGGTAGGATCTGAATTCACCATTCGTTACGCGCAGCTTGATCACACTGTCGCGGAAACAGACCAGGTCGTTCTTGATCTCATTGATCACCGGCTGGAAGCTGCGGATGTAATCACAGTTCTGTGCCGGTGGAAGAGGGGTGGCCTGCTGGGTGAACGTGAAATATCCCAATGTGTCTTCACCAAAGGGATTGTTCACCTGGATGACCCCTGAAGCGCCTGTGCCGACGACCGCCTTGATGGTGCTGTCGTTGATGACGGTGAAGGCCGCAGCCAGTACCGACCCGAAACGGACCTTGGTCGCATTCCCGAAGTTTTTTCCGATGATCTGAACGAAAGTACCAGGCGAACCGGTCTTCGGTTCGAAACGGCGGACATCAGGAGCCTGGGATTGAGCAAATGTGCCTAGCGCCAAAAGGCAAAAAAACAGCGCAGTGTAGCGTTTCATCTCATTCGTATGGGTTGAGTGTATGGTTAAGGTATAAAAGTTTTACCTAATGCATAAAAAAATTAGACCAATGGCGGGTGCAAAGGTTTAATGGACCTGTGGTCATCTTCTCAGATTTGCACTCAGGTCGCAGGGAAATCATGATTTGCAGCCGTTTCGATTGTCCGGAAGCGATAAAAATATTTATCTTGTCGGCATGGCGATCCGTCTGTTGATGATACTGGTTCTGATTTCTGAAATGGTTCATGCACAACAAAGACCGGTGCAGCGCATCAAGGGGATCGTCATCGATCGTTCCATCCGAAACGCGCTGCCCGGTGCGACGGTGGATGTCGTCAGTGTGGCAAGGACAGTAGTATCCGACAGCTCCGGGAGTTTCAGGATAGACGGGATCCCTGTCGGCCGTCAGACGATCCGGATCAGTTACAAGGGATTCCAAACGGTCACCCTCAACAACCTCCTCGTCGAATCCGGAAAGGAACTCGTGCTGACCATCGAAATGGAAGAGGATGTCGTCAATGACAAAGAGATCGTCGTACGGGGAAAGCCCAACAAGACGAAACCGCTCAACGACATGGCACTTGTCAGCGCCCGGATGTTCAGTGTAGAGGAAACAAGGCGCTTCGCCGCCGGATTCAACGACCCCTCTCGCATCGCGACAGGCTTTGCCGGCGTGCAGTCACTGGGAGATGCCAATGGCCTGATCATAAGGGGAAACGCCCCCAATGGGCTGCTATGGCGCATGGAAGGCGTCGATATCCCCAACCCCAACCATTTCGCACGGGTGGGTACTTCCGGTGGAGCCATATCCATCCTCAGCGCTCAATTGTTGGCAAACTCCGACTTCATGACCGGGGCATTCCCCGCAGAATACGGCAATGCCCTTTCCGGTGTGTTCGATATCAGGTTGCGCAAAGGCAATAAAGACAAGCGGGAGCATACTTTCTCCGCCAGCACCATCGGCATCGACGCCGCCACCGAAGGATATCTCAAAAAAGGATACGGCGGCTCCTACCTCGTCAACTACCGATACGGATTTCTGACATTGATGCAAAAGATCGGTTTCAACATCGGGGATGCGGCGACTTCCTTCCAGGACCTTTCATTCAATGTCCATCTACCCACGAAGCAGGCAGGCTCATTCACCCTCTTCGGATTCGCAGGCATGAGCCAACAACGCCAGGAACCTTCAAGGGTGCCGTCAGCCTGGGCCGCGAACACGGCAAGGCGAAGCGGCTGGCTGGATGCGGCACGCACCGGTGCGATGGGTATCACGCACAGCTACAACCCCGGAAAGAAAACCTTCATAAAGACCGTCTACAGCATCAACGGTTATCAGTACCGGGATGAGGATGTCCGCCTCGATCGGTACGACGGCCCGCTCACCATCACGCGGGACGATCGTTTCGTGGAGACCAATCACGTCGTCTCACTAACGGTAACGCATAAGTTAAGTGGTCGGCATCTGCTGAAGGCCGGTGCATACTCCTCCGCCAGGCATTTCGACCTGAAACAGCGCGAGTGGGTCGCCAATGCGCTGCGCGACCGGATCCGTTCGGAGGGGGATACCCGCCTGACGAATTACTTCGCGCAGTGGAAATGGACGCCGATGAATCGTCTCTCCTTCATCGCCGGAGTGCACGGGCAACATTTTGCACTCAATCGGAAGTCTGTCATCGAGCCGAGGATGGCCCTGCGCTGGGCCACGCGCGCCGGCGGGGCCATTTCGATGGGGGTCGGACAACACGCACAGATACAGCCGATGGGGAATTATTTTGCAAGGATCAAAATAGGCAACGACTCGGTTCAGCCCAACCGCGACCTCGGCTTCAGCCGTGCCAATCATTATGTCCTTGGATATGTGCAGCCATTTGCAAAAAACTGGAACTTCAAGGCGGAAGCATACTATCAGTGGCTGCATGGCATTCCCGTATCAGCGCTTCGGCAGAGTTCTTTTAGCCTGATCAATCAGGATGATGATTTTGCCATCGAGCCACTCGCGAACAGGGGTGACGGTCGCAACTATGGTCTTGAACTGACCTTGGAGCGATTCTGGAACGACCAGTTCTATTTGTTGGGAACCCTCAGCCTGTATGATTCGGAATACCTCCCCTCCGATGGCATCTGGCGCAACACCCGGTACAATTCAAATACCGCAGTGACCTTTCTGACCGGAAAGGAATGGATGCTGAAGGGTCGGCGCACTTCCTCCATGTCTCTGGATCTGAAGGGTTTTGCCGGCGGAGGCGTTCGGGTGACCCCCATTGACCTGACCCGGTCGATCCTTCAAAACAGAACGGTGCTCGATAACAGCCGCATCTACGGAGAGAAACTCCCGATGATCTTCCGCATCGACCTGCAGTTTGAGTGGAAGGTGCAATATGGCAAGCGCACCGGCAGTTTCATCATCGGCGCACAAAATCTGTTCGACCGCAAGAACCCGGTAAGGCATTTCTATGATGCATCGAAAAAGGCCATCGGGTATGGGTATTTGCTCGGTCGGATACCGGTGGCCGGGTACAAGATCGATTTCTGACAAAGCGCCATCGGATGTGCAGGAGATTCCCTTCTCCGGCAGGTGTACGCCCCTGAATGGATATTGATGTTGCAACGCCCAATGGGCATCGGATTCCTCGGGGTAGCGGCCATGAACAACCGCATCCGAAACGTGCGCGGAAATTTCATTGCTCAAGGGAATCTTGCGAAGATCCTCACATCCGTCGCTTGAAGATTGCAGAGACCATCGCCAGCCGCGACGGCCGGGGCATGAAGATCGTCGATGCCGACAGCCTTGCCTGCAGGCCCACGGGCGTTGGCGAACGAGCTTTCAATGACACGAAAGATTATCTTTATCCGATCTCTTTCGCAGAGATCAAATCCAATCCTTCGCTAAGCGGAACAAAGGCTTAGGATGTGCAGCACGGCTGCGGATCCGAAGCGACGAGGCTCATGTAGGAGGAGATTGACTGCTCCTATCATAAATTTTTAAGGGATGAATACACTGATCAAAATCGCCTTCACAATAGGATTCTTTTTACCCGACGCGGGCATTGCGCAGCGCAGGCCGAACGTCATCCTGATCGTTGCCGACGACATGGGATATGGTGACCTCGGTTGTTATGGCCAGCAGCTGATCCGCACACCGCATCTCGACAGCCTGGCGGAAAAAGGCATCCTGTTCACCGACTTTTACAGCGGGACATCTGTCTGCGCCCCTTCAAGAGCCGCTCTTATGATGGGCATGCATACCGGCCACACCCCCGTCAGGGGTAATTTCGAAATCAAGCCCGAGGGTCAGTTCCCGATGCCCGACAGCAGTTTCACCATAGCCGAACTCTTCCGCAGCAAGGGGTACACGACGGGCGGATTCGGGAAATGGGGCCTCGGATTCCCCGGTTCGGAGGGAGATCCCATGCGACAGGGATTCGATCGTTTTTACGGATACAACTGCCAGCGACAGGCTCATAATTTCTTCCCCGACCATCTCTGGTCCGATGGAAACCGGATCGAACTCTCGAATCGACCGGATCAGCAGACACAGTATGCGCCGGATTTGATCCAGGAAAAAGCGTTGGACTTCATCGACCAACATCGGCAGTCGCCTTTTTTTCTCTATCTCGCATACACCCTCCCGCATGCGGCCTTGCAGCTGCCGGCTGGCGACTCCGCATACGAATCCTACAAGAAGGCTTTTCAGGAAAGAGCTGTCGCCGTTCCTCAACCATGGAACGGTGTCGGTTACCAGCCCAACGCATATCCCCGCGCAGCCTATGCCGCCATGGTCACTCGTGTTGACAGGCATGTCGGGGAGGTTATGATGAAACTCCACCAACTGGGCATCGATCGAAACACACTCGTGCTATTCACCAGCGACAATGGCCCGCACCGGGAAGGGGGGCATGATCCTTCCTATTTCAACAGCAGCGGCGGTTTCAGGGGCATCAAGCGTCAACTCCATGAAGGAGGGATGCGTGTGCCCATGATCGCATACTGGCCGGATCGGATCCGAAAGGGTAGGAGATCCGACCACCCCGGTGCTTCATGGGATTTCTTGCCCACCTTCGCCTCGATGCTGGCAGCGAAGGGAACAGCCGGCATTGATGGGATTTCGCTCCTGCCGCTGCTCACGGGCAAAGGCAAGCAAGAGCAACACGAATTCCTCTATTGGGAGTTTCATGAGGATGGCGGTCGACAGGCCGTCCGCATGGGTAAATGGAAGGGCGTCCGCCAGCAGGCCATGAAGATCGCCGATGCCCCGATAGAACTGTATGACCTTTCAAACGATCCGGCTGAAAGCCACGACATCTCCGCCTCACAGCCCGAGGTCGTTGCGCGGATCCGAAAAGTCATGCAGACGCAACACATCGAAAACAAAGATTTTCCGTTCACTAAAAAATGAACCCGTCGCGGGTGTCACGCGTCTGATCGGGCGCCCATGGCTTTCCCATCCGCTGTTGCACAGCTGCATGATGTGGGGGAATGCCCGCAACGAGCATTCCAAAAGTCGCCGGCCATTGGTTTAATTGTACATTCATTCAAATCCCACGATATGTTCACGATCCGTCCACGACATGGGCTGCTGATGCTCCTGATGAGCCCTTTCTGTGCGCTCTTCAGCCAGCCATACCTCGACCCTGTTTTTGAGAATCCAGCCATCCAGGAAGAGAATAGGATGCCCATGCGCGCGGCCTATTTTCCCTATGAGGATCAGGAAAAAGCTTCCGCAGGGGAAAAGGAGAAATCAGACCGGTTCCTGTCCCTGAACGGCATGTGGAAATTCAACTGGGTGCCGCGCTATCAAGACCTGCCTAAGGATTTTTTCAGTATAAGTTCGAGCGATGCAGGCTGGAAGGATTTTCCCGTTCCGGCCAATTGGGAGTTCAAAGGGTACGGGATCCCCATCTATACCAACCAGCCGTATGAGTTCAATCCTAAAAACCCGGCCCCACCGGATATCCCCGATGGCCTCGATCAACCCGCAGCGGCATACCGCAAGACCTTCTCCCTGCCGGCCGGTTGGAACGGTATGAAGGTGTACCTGCATCTGGGTGCGGTGAAGAGCGCATTCAGGCTGCATGTCAACGGCCAGTATGTCGGGCTGGGAAAAGACAGCAAGCTCGAGAGCGAGTTCGATATTACTCCGTTATTGACACCGGGAGAAAACCTCATCGCGATGGAGGTCCGCCGCTGGACGGATGCGGCCTACCTGGAGTGCCAGGATTTCTGGAGACTCAGCGGCATCACGCGTGATTGCTACGTGTATGCAAGACCGTTAGTACATCTGTACGACATCTTCGCCCTTGCATCGCTCACCAACCAATACCGTGACGGAAGCCTGAGTCTGAATGCGGAAGTGTGGAACGGTTCGGCAAGTCCACAGGGCGGCACACGGCTCTCGGTGCAGCTGAAGGATGCGGAAGGAAAGCTCCTGTACGAAGAGACGCAGCGGCTGCCGGGGCTTTTGAAGAAGCAAGGGAAGACGGAGGTTCGCTTCAGTAAGGTCATCCCGGCTGTCCGTGGATGGAATGCCGAGATGCCTTATCTCTACACCCTGCAACTGCGGTTGACATCTCCCGACGGAAAGCTCATCGAAGCGGTGGAACGAAGGATCGGTTTTCGGACCGATGAGATCCTGAACGGAAGATTCCTGCATAACGGACAACCCATCCTCATAAAGGGCGTCAACCGGCATGAGACGGATCCGAACACGCACCAGGTGGTCTCCAGGGAGAGCATGCTGCTGGATGTCCTGGAGATGAAGAAAATGAATATAAACGCGGTACGCACTTGTCACTATCCCGATGATGCTTACTGGTATGAACTCTGCGACAGATACGGGCTCTACGTCATCGATGAGGCGAATATCGAGAGCCATGGCATGGGGTACGATGCCGACAAGACACTGGCCAATGACCCGACATGGGAATATGCCCACCTGCTGCGGATGAAGCGCATGGTCATCCGTGACCGGAACTTCGCCAGCATCATTTTCTGGAGCATGGGAAACGAGGCCGGGAATGGGCATAATTTCTACAAGGGGTATCACCTCATCAAAGGCCTCGAACCATCGCGGCCCGTGCATTATGAGCGGGCTTTGCTGGAATGGAATACGGATGTGTACTGTCCGATGTATCCCGGACCGGCGGACATCGCGAAGTATGCGAAGACAAACCCTTCCCGTCCGCTGATCATGTGTGAGTATGCACATGCCATGGGCAACAGCATGGGGAATTTCAAGGAGTATTGGGATACCATCGAAGCATATCCCGCATTGCAGGGAGGATTCATCTGGGATTGGGTCGATCAGGGGATGAATGATACGATCAATGGCAAGGCAGTCCTCACGTATGGCGGCGATTACGGACCACCGGGCACACCAAGTGACAACAACTTTCTCAATAACGGACTCGTGGCGCCTGATCGCAGATGGAATCCGCATGCATGGGAGGTGAAGAAAATCTACCAGCATATCCGGTTTGCCATACCCGATCAGAAGTCCGGCACCATCCGGGTCACGAATGGGTATTTTTTTGCGCATACCGCGAAGTTCGAATACCGCTGGAAGCTGCTGGAGAACGGCAGGATCCTCCGTTCGGGTACATTCCCGGTGCCTGTCATGCCGCCGGGCGCACATCGATCGGTGAAGGTCGCATACGGCGCACTCAGGCCGGCGCAGGAATACCATCTGCAAGTGGAAGCGGTTTTGCGACAGGCCGACGGGATCCTGCCTGCTGCCACAATGCTGGCTGCGGAGGAATTCGCCCTGACCGGACCGCAGGCATACGCGTATGAACCATCCCGGGCGGAGGTACTCGTCAACCGCAGGGCAGCGGGTGCCGACACGATCTTAACGCTGGGGAATGGAGCCTTCACCGCAGTATTCTCACACGCGGCCAAGGGACTGGAGACGTATGAATTGAACGGGAGGAAGATCGTGGTGGGCGGTCTTTCATTCGATACCTGGAGGCCACCGACGGACAACGACTACGGTGCCGGCCTTCAGCAGAAAGCATTGGTTTGGAAGGACGTCATGAAGCATGCGAAGGTCGATGCGCTGAAGGTCGTTGCCACGGACCCGCAGGGATGGGTAACGGTCAGGGTCACCTGCAGTTTACTTGGCGGGGATGCGATGCTCATGCAGGAGTTCCGTTTCGACGGTCGCGGTGCGATGCAAGTCAGCAATGCTTTCACGGCCGTGAAAGGCAAACACCCGATGATGCTGCGCATCGGTAATCACCTGGTACTGGATCCTTCGCTCGACCGCATGGAGTGGTATGGGCGCGGGCCGGTCGAGAACTATGCCGACCGGAAGGCCGGATATTTCGTCGGTCGGTACAGTGGCATGGTGCGCGATCAGTATTATCCCTATGTGCGTCCGCAAGAGAGCGGTAACAAGACGGATGTACGCTGGGCATCGGTCACAAGGGCCGACGGATCCGGCTTCCGCGTACATTTTAAGGGCGAACTGCTCAACGTGAGTGCATTGCCTTACAACCCGGATCAACTGTTTTCCGGACCGAGGAAGCAGCAGAAACATAGCGGAGAGCTCGAGCCCGACGGGCAAACGCACTTGCATGTGGACCTGAAGCAGATGGGATTGGGTTCGATCAACAGCTGGGGCGCATTGCCCATGTCGCCGTACAGGATACCGTATGGAGATTACCGGTATGAATACATGATCCTGCCATTGTGATGCAGGGGCGGATGGTCGCATGTCACCTGTCTGTGCAATCTGCACAGACAGGTGACATCAATCGAACAATCGTGCAAAGTGGCTGTCAAGATGGTTCCGCATCGCGTTTCGGAACATCTCTGGTGAACCGTTCTCCAGGATGTCCACAAGGCCTTTATGCGAGATGAATTTCTTCCGTTCAGCGGTTTTTTTCAGCAGACCGCTGTTGTGTACATATTCAAATACCGGAAGCAGCAATTTCTGGAACTTCCGCATGGTCTGGTTCGCGGTGATCTCATAGAGCTTTCCGTGGAACTCGATCTCATGCTGTACATTGAACAGTCTGTCCTCCGAATTGGCAGGCTCATCCCCAACGATCCGGCGCAGCTCCACTATGTCTTCGGCATCAACCCTGTTGAAGAGAAGATCTGCCATGCCCACTTCCAATACAAGCCTTATCTCGAAGATCTCCTTCAACGTGCTCTCGTCCAGCAGGTGCGGATTCATGCTCTTGCTCATGTTCATGAAAAGGTCCGGACTCGTGATCACGGCCCCTTTCTTCTTCCTGGATTCAATCAATCCCATCATCCGCAGTCGCAGAAGGGCTTCCCGGATGACGGTCCGGCTCACTCCGATCGCCTCTGCCAATTCAATCTCCTTGGGTATGGAATCTCCCACCTTGAGTTGACGATTTTGCAGGAGCTCCACCAGCTTAGCCTCCACCCTGTCTACGAGACTGCTCGTCTCCACTCCCTTTAAATGCTGCTGTACCGATTGTAGATCCATATTCACATGCTTGAATGATGCATACCCGACAAATCAAAAATACTGATTATCAAGCCCAAATTTCATATTATGACATTGATCGCCAAAAGACCGAGATTTAATTTAAAGATATGTTTTTTTAGGTAACTTTATTATGTAGTACATAATTTGAGTTGTGCTATGTCTGATCGATGGCTTCTGCAATCCATTTTGATGCGCATGGGCATGCTGCAGCGCAGGCAATAGCCATCCGGGTTGAATGCAATCGGTCAGAGCATGTTGTCGAAAAACCATTCCGGATGGATCACGGGCATCGTCTGCATGTGGTGACTCCGCGACGGGATGTTTGTGCATCGGATGGATAGGCAAATGAGATTTAAGATCGTGCGGATGAGTACTTGGTGTTGGATACGGGATGAATGATCAGGACATCGCATCGCGGGGGATCTTCATTTCATGTCCGGATTCGTTTTCGGGGAAGCGGTCTCAATCATACTCGCAGCGGTGATGGATATTCGCCTGTCGCATACAGTGCCTTGTGCATGAGGCCACGAAGACTGCTGTATGTGCCATGAAGCATGAAAGCGTGCCGGTCAGCGGAGATATGTCGGATTGATTCCTTCCGGGACGCAAGACAGGACGCATGTTTTCCATTAAAGCGACCCGGTTCACTTATCTTGGGTAAGCAAAGACACCCCCTTATCGTATTGCCTTATTTCATCAATGGCCAAATCTACAAATCGCTTATATGAAGATGTCAAAACATTATCCCTGGATAGTTGTCGCCCTGCTGTGGGGAGTAGCCATGCTGAACTACATGGATCGTCAGATGATCTCGACGATGCGGCCGTCCATGCAGGTGGATATTGCCGAACTCCAGCAGGCCGCCAATTTCGGCAGGCTGATGGCGGTATTCCTTTGGATATACGGTGCCATGAGCGTATTCGCCGGCATCATCGCCGACCGGTTCAATCGAAAATGGATCATCATCTCCAGTCTCTTCATCTGGTCGGCAGTGACCTTCGCCATGGGATATGCCACAAGCTTTGAGCAGCTCTACACGCTTCGGGCGCTGATGGGCTTCAGCGAGGCGTTGTATATCCCTGCCGGGCTGGCGCTGATCGCGGATCTGCACACCGATCGGACAAGATCGCTCGCCGTGGGCATTCACATGTCGGGCATTTATGTCGGACAGGCGCTGGGCGGTTTTGGTTCGACTGTTTCCAAGATGTATTCGTGGCAGCATACCTTCATGCTCTTCGGTTTCATCGGCATGGCGTATTCGGTACTGCTGATCCTATTCCTCAGGGATGTCCGGCAAGTGAAGTCGTTGCCCCGTGAGGCGCCTTCGCCCGGTGGCGTATTTTCCGGATTGTTCAGTCTGCTGCGCGCATTCCCCTTCTGGATCATTGTGATCTATTTTGCGGTGCCGAGTCTGCCGGGCTGGGCGATAAAGAACTGGGCGCCTACGCTCATCTCTCAGAACCTCGGCATCGACATGGCCAGCGCAGGTCCGATCGCCACGGTCTCCATTTCTATTTCTTCCCTGCTGGGTGTGCTTGTCGGAGGGATCCTGTCTGACAGATGGGTGCAGCGCAATATCCGCGGTCGGATCTTTATCGGCGCCATCGGTCTGCTGATGACGATCCCCGCCATGCTGCTCATGGGATATGGCGTCACCCTTTTTCACGTACTCACCGCAGCCTTCCTGTTCGGTTTCGGTTTTGGGATGTTCGATACCAACAACATGCCCATCCTCTGTCAGTTCGTGCGCCCCGACAGCCGGGCCACGGCCTATGGGTTCCTGAATACCATCGGGATATTTTCCGGCGCACTGATCACCGACTACCTCGGGAAGTCGACCGATGCCGGCAACCTCGGAAAGGACTTTGCCATGCTCGGATTGGTCGTATTGGTAGCGGTGGCATTGCAACTGGCATTTCTCAGGCCCCGAGCCGCCGCATGAACAGGATCTTTTGCAATCGCTTGTCAGGGTCAACGCCGGAGGATTTATTTCTCGCTTCAAACTTTTGAAGTCATGAACAGCACCGGGTGATCCTGAAAACTTCCACTCATTTAGGGATGTCCATGAAATGGGGTATGCTGTCAGAATATGAAATGCCGATGGCCGCTTAACCCGACCGTATTGTAAGGAATTCGCTATTTTACGCATGTAATGCTGCGGGCGGGTCAAACTCCATGCCTTGCAGCCTTTGTATCATCCATCCGAAATGCTCCATGGGGAAGAATATGGATCGCAGGCAGTTCGTAAGGAACATATCGTTCGCCACGGGTGCGGCACTGGTCGGTGGGGCCCCCGTCGGCACAGGTGCGGCAGATCGTAAGGTCAGGGTTGCACTGATCGGGACGGGCCTTCGCGGCCAGGTTCATCTCAGGGTTTTAATGAAGCGGAACGACGTGGATATTGTCGCCATCTGCGACATCGATGAGCGGATGATGGAAAGGACTCGGGAGATTTTCCGCAAGTCGGGGCGGACGATGCCTGCAGTCTATTCGACAGGGCCGGATGCATGGAGGGATCTGCTATCGAAGGAAAAGCCGGATGCTGTGGTGATTTCCACCCCCTGGGAATGGCATAAGCCGATGGTCCTCGGATCCCTGGATGCGGGTGTTCGTTATGTCGGGGTGGAGGTGGTGCTGGGCATCACCCTCGATGACCATTGGGATGTCGTGAAGGCCGCGGAGAAACACCAGGCCCATGTGATGATGATGGAGAATGTCTGCTACCGAAGGGATGTGATGGCCGTACTGAACATGGTGCGTCAAGACGTCTTCGGAGAGCTGGTACATCTTCAGGGTGGCTACCAGCATGACCTGCGCGAAGTGAAGTTCAATGACGGAAAGGCTGTTCGGGGTCCGGGTGTGGAATTCGGGGAGAAGGCATTTTCCGAAGCCCGCTGGCGAACGCAACATTCTGTCGACAGGAACGGCGACCTTTATCCGACACACGGCATTGGCCCCATTGCACACTATATCAACATAAACCGGGGGAATCGCTTCACGACACTCTCATCGTTTTCTTCCAAGTCACGCGGCCTGCATGAATACATCGTGGAGAAAGGTGGCGCCGGACATCCGAATGCCTCCGTCAGTTTCAAACTAGGGGATATCGTCACCACACAGATCGGTTGTGCGAATGGAGAGACGATCCTGCTGCAACACGACACGAACCTGCCCCGTCCGTACTCATTGGGCTTCAGGGTGCAGGGCACCAAAGGATTGTGGATGGATGTCAACAAGGGGATATACGTCGAAGGGAAATCCGCCAAGCCCCATGAATGGGATGATCAGGCGGAATGGCTCCGCAAATATGACCACCCGCTTTGGAAAAAATGGGAGGTCAGTGCATCCGGCACCGGACACGGGGGCATGGACTTCTTCGTGATGCATGCCTTCATCGAATCAGCCAAAAGGAACCTGCCGACGCCGTTGGATGTCTATGATGCCGCTGCATGGAGTGCGATCACCCCGCTGAGTGAAAGATCCATTCGCAAGGGCGGCTCCGTGGTGGCGTTCCCGGATTTCACGCGGGGGAAATGGAAGGACAGAAAGCCTGTCTTTGCCATGAATGACGAATACTGATCCCCGCGTCATGATTTCTTTCACCCTGATCCTGCACAGCATAATCAATTCCATGACCATGATCGTACGTAACCTTGCCGCTGCCATCCTGCTGATCACCTCTCTATCGCCGAGTGCACAAGCACAAAGCTCATCTGCAAAACGCCCGAACATCATCATCTTCCTCGTGGATGATATGGGATGGCAGGACACTTCGGTCCCTTTCTGGGAAAGCATGACCTCGGCCAATAAACGATACCGGACACCCAATATGGAGCGACTTGCCGCACAAGGCATGAAGTTCACGGATGCTTATACCACTCCGGTCTGCACCCCAAGCCGCGTCAGCATGATCACGGGCGTGAATGCCGCGCACCACCATGTGGTGAATTGGACGTCGCCGCTAAAGGACAACAATACCGACAATAAGGATGACGCGATACTGCCTGCCGTATGGAATCTGAACGGACTCAGCGACAGGCCGGGTATCCCCGGGACTTACCGCGCCACGCCGCTCCCATCCCTGTTGCGGGATGCCGGTTACCATACGGTGCACGTGGGTAAGGCACATTGGGGTTCCGCCGGCACGCCGGGCTCGAATCCGTATAACCTCGGATTCACGGTGAATATTGCCGGTCATGCCGCCGGCCATCCGCAGAGTTATCTGGGCGAAGACAATTACGGCAATCCGCCCCAAAAACCTACCCTGCAGGCCGTGCCCGACCTGCAGGAATTCCACGCTTCCAGTACATTTCTGACGGATGCCCTGACGCAGGAAGCCCTGAAAGCGATCAGGGTTCCCTTGCGCATGGGGCAGCCCTTCTTTCTGCACCTGTCGCATTACGCCATCCACACACCCATCATGAAGGATAAGCGCTATACACAACGATATCTTGACATGGGGATGGATTCTGTCGAAGCGAACTATGCCTCGCTTGTCGAGGGCATGGATAAAAGCCTGGGAGACTTGATGGATTTCCTGGTGGAGCAAAAAATCGATCGGAAAACGGTGATCGTCTTTCTTAGTGACAATGGTGCGCTGAGTGCGTCGCAACGGGGCGGGGAACGCCATACCCACAATCTGCCGCTGAGATCCGGGAAGGGCTCCGTCTATGAAGGCGGCATCCGCATCCCGCTGCTCGTGTCATGGCCGGGCATCGCCAAAGGAGGATCGGTGTCGAAGACTCCGGTGATGGTGGATGACCTTTTCCCCACGATCCTGGAGATGGCAGGCATTTCCCAGTACGATGCGGTACAGCAGATCGACGGAAAGAGTTATGCGCCGGTGCTGAAGGATCCGGCCGCATCATTGGGGGAGCGTTCATTCATCTGGCACTATCCCGTGAAATGGATACCAGCCGGAGGCCCCGGGATCAATTTCCACAGTGCCATCCGGAAGGGTGACTGGAAACTTGTGTATGACATGCGCAATGGTCGGACAGAACTGTACAACCTGAGAAACGACATTGGAGAGAAACTGGACCTGTCTTCTTCGGAACCAAAAAAACTGGCTGAACTATCGGCTGAATTATCGGATCGTCTGCGTCTGTGGAAATCACCCATGCCATCCTTCAAAAATACCGGCAGGCAGATGCCTTTCCCGGGAGGACACTGAGCCTGTCGGTATCGTTGAAAACATGGTTGCCAGCTTCCATCAACGTATGATCACTTTGTAAGTGGCCGACCGATATCGTAATGGTGGGCGCTTAGCACTTTCGGCTGGATCACCCATGCCTCGGATGGTAACTCGGGGTTTGAATGAACTACATGCCGATCGCTGTAGGGAGAATGTCGGGCACTGTTGATGCATTACCGTCGGAGCGTGGAGAACCCGCCTGGGTACCAAGGGGCAGGGAAGATGACAGGCTCAGGTGCTTACTGCTGTCAAAAGCCGC